>DATIVM010000517.1:0-3167 GCA_035465975.1 Usitatibacter sp. | reverse complement strand
GGCCCCGGTCGCGCGCGATCGCGCGCGACCGGCGGCGCCCGTCACGCGCCGGAGCGGCGCGTGACGTTCTCCTGGTAGACCTTGAGCCACTGCTCGTCCTTGTCGATCGCCTCGGCCGGGTCGACCGGATGCAGCTTCTTGCCGTCGAACATCGAAGGCACGTTCCGGTTGGAGGGCGTGAAGTCCTTCTTCGCGAGGAGCGGCTGCCCCTCCGTGAGGAAGAAATCGTGCAGCAGCCGCCCGGCGTTCGGGTGCGGCGCGTCCTTCACCACGGCCACGCCGTGCATCTGCACGATGATCGGGTCCATCGTGAACCAGTCGATGGGCTCGCCCTTGCGCTTGAGCTGCGGCGGCTTGTAGCTGTAGACGTCGAGCGCGAGGGCCACCTCGCCGGAGGCGACCAGCTTGGCGAGGAGCGTGTGGCCCTTGCGCACGGTGATGCCGTTCTTGTCGGCGATGTCGCGGAAGAGCTTCACGCCCTTCTCGCCGCCGAGCTGCTGGGTGAGCGTGCCGAACCAGCCTTCGTCGTCCACCTCGGCGCCGATCTTCCCCTTCCAGCGCGGATCGAGCAGGTCCTCGTAGGTCCTGGGCAGGTCCTCCTTCTTCACCTTCTGCGTGTTGTACGCGAGCACGAAGACGTCGAGCGTGGAGGTGGCGTACTCGTGGTGCGCGGGCACGATGCCGCGCGTGAGCTGCGCGTAGATCGGCGTGTCCACCGGCTGCAGCAGTTTCTCGCGGTGCAGCGCCTCCATCTCCGGGAGGTTGTTCTCGATCATGTCCACCGTGTGGCGGCCGGCGCGCGCCTCGCGGATCGTGCGCTGGACCACGTTCTCCGAGCTCGAGCGCCACTCGGTCACCTTGATCCCGTACTTTTTGGAGAAGGCGTCGAAGACCGGCTGCAGGTCCTTGCTCTGGCTCGAGTGATACACCAGCACCTCGCCTTCCTTCTTCGCGGCGGCGACGAGCGCCGCGTCGGGCGACTGGGCCGACGCGATGCCGGCGTAAAGCAGCGATGCGAAAAGCGCGAGACCTCGCTTCATGGAAGCTCTCCTCCTTGTTGTCGTTTGAGCGCGGGCGAACGGCCGCGCCGTTCAATTCTGCCCCGTTGCGCGGGCGACCGGAAGGGCCGCGCGGCCGGGGCCCATGGGATAATCGGGGATGGATCTGCCCGCGCTTCCCCCGCTCTCGCTCTACGTGCACGTGCCGTGGTGCCTGCGCAAGTGCCCGTATTGCGACTTCAATTCCCACGAGAAGCGCGGCGAGCTGCCGGAGGGCGAGTACGTCGACGCGCTCGTGGCGGACCTCGAGGCGGCGCTGCCGAAGGTCTGGGGCCGCCGGCTGCACACGATCTTCATCGGCGGCGGCACGCCCAGCCTCTTCACGCCCGAGGCGATCGACCGCCTGCTGCTCGCGGTGCGCACCCGCATCCCCGTGGACCCCGAGGCGGAGATCACGATGGAGGCCAACCCCGGCACCTTCGAGGCCGGGCGCTTCCGCGGCTACCGCGAGGCGGGCGTGAACCGCCTCTCCGTGGGCGTGCAGAGCTTCTCCGGGGAGAAGCTCGCGGCGATCGGGCGCGTGCACGGCGCGGACGAGGCGCGGCGCGCGCTGGAGCACGCGCTCGCGATCTTCCCGAGCGTGAACGCGGACCTCATGTACGCGCTGCCATCGGACCGCCCCAACCAGTCGGGGACCCCCGGCCAGTCGCTCGAGGAGGCGCTCGCCGACGTGCGCGAGGCGATCGCCCTCGGCGTGCCGCACGTGAGCGCCTATCACCTCACGCTCGAGCCCGACACGCATTTCCACCGCTTTCCGCCCGAGCTCCCGGACGAGGATGCCGCCGCCGACATGCAGGTCGCGATCGAGGAGGCGCTCGCCGCCGCGGGCCTCGAGCATTACGAGACGTCCGCCTTCGCGCGTCCGGGACACCGCGCGCGCCACAACCTCAACTACTGGACCTTCGGCGACTACATCGGCCTCGGCGCCGGCGCCCACGGCAAGATCTCGTTCCAGCATCGCATCGTGCGGGAAGCGCGGATCCGCAAGCCCGCCGGCTACATGCGCGCGGCGCTCGGGGGCGACGCGATCGACGAGTCGCGCGAGGTGGCGGAGCGCGAGCTGCCGTTCGAGTTCATGCTGAACGCGCTTCGCCTGGTCGAGGGCTTTCCGGCGACGCTCTTCACGCAGCGCACCGGGCTTCCGATCACGGCCGTGGCGCGCGAGCTGGAAGCCGCCGAGGCCGCCGAGCTCCTCGAGCGCGACCCGCTGCGCGTGCGTCCCACGCAGAAGGGGCAGCGCTTCCTGAACGACCTGCTGGAGATGTTCCTGCCCGGGACGAAGCCGCGCCCGCGCGCGGCGACGATCAGTATTTCCCCGCGGGATACTTGCCGTCCTTCATGAACGGCGGCTCGCGGCCCACCAGCGCCTCGAGCATGATGAGCTCGGCGTCGGTGTGGTTGCGGAAGCCGGCCTTCTGCGCCTGCATCGCCGAGGCGTCCTCGCGCAGGATGAGCGGGCTCTCGTGGTGCGTCGTCTTCACCAGCTTGTCCGCCATGCCGGGTCCCTGCACGACCGCCTCGCCGTAGCACAAGCAGAAGTACACGTCCGCGGGCTCGACCGCGAGGTAGCAGCCCGTGCCCCGGATGCCGATGGTCGCGTGCGACGCGCGAATCGTGAGCGGCTTGCGGCCGAACACGGAGAGGATCTTCCCGGTGCCGACCCGCAGGGCGGCGAGCGTGCTGCCGCTGCCCTGCGTGTCGATCACCGTGTTCTCGCGCAGCAAGAACGCGTCCTTGCCGATCACGATCACGGCGTGGCTCCCCGCGCCGGTCGCGACGCGATCGCCGGGATTCACGGCGCTGCCCACGCGCGCCGGCCGCCCGGCCACCGTGGCGCTCCCGTCGAGCTGCACGACGCCCTGCTTGCCGCCGAGGTCGCCGTTCGCGAGCGCCCGCGACACGACGCCGGCGATGCCGCCGCCGGCGAGCATGCCGCCCGCCGCGATCCTGCGAAGCCATTCGCGCCTTGCCGCCAGAGCATCCATGCTCACTCCCTCTCGCAGAGCAGGTCCCACACCCCGTGCCCGAGGTTGCGCCCGCGGCGCTCGAACTTCGTCTCCGGCCGCCAGGGCGGCCGCGGCGCGAAATCCGGCGCGGTGTTGCGCAGCC
>DATIVM010000516.1:0-5725 GCA_035465975.1 Usitatibacter sp. | reverse complement strand
CTCGCCCCAGGCGAGCGCGTGCTCGTGCGCCCGGGGGAGGCGCTTCCCGCCGACGGCGCGCTGGAGAGCGAGGAGGCGCACGTGAACGAATCGCTCCTCACCGGCGAGAGCCGGGCGGTGCGGCGCGCGCGCGGCGACGCCTTGCTCGGCGGCTCGGTCAACGCCGGCGACGCGTTCGTGCTGCGCGTGGAGCGCGTCGGCGCGCGCTCGACGCTCGCCACCATCGAGCGGCTCATGGAGCGCGCGCTCGCCGAGCGACCGCGCTGGCTGGAGCTCGCCGACCGCGCCTCGGGCGTGTTCGTCGCGGGCGTGCTCCTCGCCGCGCTCGCCGCACTCCTCGCCTGGCTCACCATCGATCCGGCGCGCGCGCCGTGGATCGCGATCTCGGTCCTCATCGTCACCTGCCCCTGCGCGCTCTCGCTCGCCGCGCCCGCCGCGGCGAGCGTCGCGCTCGGCGAGCTCGCGCGCTTCGGCTTCGTCGTGAGCCGCGGCCACGCGATCGAGGCGCTCGCCACGGCGACCGACGTGGTGTTCGACAAGACCGGCACGCTCACCGCCGGCCGGCCGCGCCTGCTCGAGGTCCTGCCGCTCGACGGCCACCGCGAGGCCGAGGCCCTCGCGCTCGCCGCCGCCATGGGCCGTGGCTCCAGCCATCCGCTCGATCGCGCATTGGTCGAGGCCGCCGGCGGCGATCCCCTGCCGGCCGTGGAGGCGTACGCGAGCCATTCCGGCCGCGGCGCCGAGGCGCGCGTCGGCGGCCGGCGGCTTCGCATCGGCCAGGCGTCCTTCGCGGCCGCCCTGCACGGCAGGCCGGTGCCCATCGCATGGCTGCACGCTCCCGACACCGTGGTGTGGCTCGCGGACGAGGCGGGCTGGATCGCCGCGTTCCGCATCGGCGATCGCGTGCGCCCCGAGGCCGCGCGCGTGATCGAGCGCCTGCGGCGCTCGGGCCTGCGCCTGCACCTGCTCACCGGCGACGAGCCCGCGGTGGCGCAGCGCGTCGCGCTCGACCTCGGCATCGAGCGCGTGCGCTCGCGCGCGACGCCCGAGGACAAGCAGGAATACGTGCGCCGCCTGCAGCGCGAGGGCCGGTGCGTCGCGATGGTCGGCGACGGCGTGAACGACGCGCCGGTGCTGGGCCTCGCCGACGTGTCGATCGCCATGGGGCAGGGCGCCGACCTCGCGCAGCTGCGCGCCGACGCGGTGCTCGCTTCCGGCTCCCTCGACGACCTGGCGCGCGCCTTCCGGCTCGCGCGGCGCACGCGACGCGTGCTGCGCCAGAACCTCGGCTGGGCGCTCGCCTACAACGGCGTGGTGCTGCCGCTCGCCTTCCTCGGCCACGTCACGCCGCTCCTCGCCGGCATCGGCATGGCTTCGAGCTCCCTCGCGGTGGTCGCCAACGCGCTGCGCCTGCGCGCGCGCCCGCGGGACTGACGCCATGGACATCCTCTACCTCCTCATCCCGCTCTCGGTCGTGCTCGCGATCGTGATCGGCGCCGCCTTCTGGATCGCGTTCGACGGCGGCCAGTTCGACGACCTCGACCGGCCGGCGCTCGACGTGCTGATCGACGACGATAGGCCGCCTTCCGCCGGGCGTTGACCGGCGTCAAACGCGCGCCCGCGCCCGCGCCGAAAATCGATCGAAGGACGGTTCGCGCCGCAGGCGCGGAGGAGATCGATGTTCCAGGTGCGCATCCACGGGCGTGGCGGGCAGGGCGTGGTCTCCGCCGCGGAGATGCTGTCCGTCGCGGCGTTCGGCGAGGGGCGCTACGCGCAGGCCTTCCCGAGCTTCGGCTCCGAGCGCATGGGCGCGCCGGTGACGGCCTTCTGCCGCATCGACGATCGCGAGATCCGCCTGCGCGAGCCGGTGTCGGAGCCCGACGCGCTGATCGTGCAGGACCCGACGCTGCTCCACCAGGCGGACATCTTCCGCGGGCTCGCGAGCGACGCCTACATCCTCGTGAATTCCACGCGCAGCTTCGAGGTGCTGGGTCTCGGCGACTTCGTGCGCGGCTTCGCGCCGGAGCGCTGCCGGACGGTCCCCGCGACCGAGCTCGCGCTGAAGAGCGTGGGGCGGCCGCTGCCCAACGCCGCGCTCCTCGGCGGCTTCGCGGCGATCACCGGGCAGGTCTCCATCGACGCGGTGTGCGAGGCGATCCGTGCCAAGTTCGCGGGCCGCGTGGGCGAGGCGAACGCGATCGCCGCGCGCGCCGCGTTCGACGCGGCGCTCGAGGGCGCCGCGCCCGAGGCGATCCATGCTTGAGCAGATCGAGGGCTCGCAGGCCATCGCGAAGGCCGTGGCGCTCTGCCGGCCCGAGGTGATCTGCGCCTATCCGATCACGCCCCAGACGCACATCGTCGAGGGGCTCGGCGAGAAGGTGAAATCGGGCGAGCTCGCCGGCTGCGAGTTCATCAACGTGGAAAGCGAGTTCGCGGCGCTCTCGGTCGCGATCGGCGCCTCCGCCGCGGGCGCGCGCAGCTACACGGCGACCGCGAGCCAGGGAATCCTCTACATGGCCGAGGCGGTGTACAACGCCGCGGGCCTCGGGCTGCCGATCGTGATGACCATCGGCAACCGCGCGATCGGCGCGCCCATCAACATCTGGAACGACCATTCCGACAGCATGGCGTTGCGCGACGCGGGATGGATCCAGCTCTACGCCGAGACCAACCAGGAAGCGGCCGACCTGCACGTCCAGGCGTTCCGCCTCGCCGAGGAGCTGTCGATTCCGGTGATGGTGTGCGTCGACGGCTTCATCCTCACGCACGCCTACGATCGCGTGGACATCCCGTCGCAGGAGGAGGTGGACGCCTTCCTTCCGCCCTTCGAGCCGGTGCAGGTGCTCGACGCGGACGAGCCGGTTTCGATCGGCGCCATGGTGGGGCCCGAGGCGTTCTTCGAGGTGCGCTACCTGCAGCACGACAAGCAGCAGCGCGCGCTCGAGCGCATCCCGGCGATCGCCGAGGAGTTCCGGCAACGCTTCGGCCGCGATTCGGGCGGGCTCGTGCGCGCCTATCGCTGCGAGGACGCGCGGACCATCGTGGTGGCGCTCGGGAGCGTGAACGGCACGGTGAAGGAAGCCGTGGACGAGCTTCGCTCGCGCGGCTACGCCGTGGGCGCGCTTTCCATCGGGTCGTTCCGGCCGTTCCCGCTCGCCCAGGTGCAGGCGGCGCTGCACCGCGCGAGCCACGTGGTGGTGCTCGAGAAGTGCCTCGCGGTGGGCATCGGCGGCATCGTCTCCGACGGCGTGCGCAAGGCCCTCGCCGGCATCGCGCTGCATACGCACACGGTCATCGCCGGGCTCGGCGGCCGGCCCATCACGCGCCGCTCGATCGTCGCGATGATCGAGCGCGCCGACGCGGGCGCGCTTCCGGCGCTCGATTTCCTCGACCTCAAGTGGGACGTGGTGAACCGCGAGCTCGAGCGCGGGCGCAGCCACCGCCGCTCGGGGCCCACCGCCGAGAACATCCTGCGCGACCTCGGCGCGGCCGGCGCGCACGCGGACTAGCGGAGGCGCGAGCGACCATGGCGCTGCAGCCGGTCAGGTTCTACCAGACGGGAACGTTCACCGTCGGCAACCGCCTCCTCGCCGAGGCCGAGCGCGCGGTGCAGGCCGACGCGCGCCGCACCAACTCGCTCAACTCGGGGCACCGCGCGTGCCAGGGCTGCGGCGAGGCGCTCGGCGCGCGCTACGCGATCGATGCCGCGATGCGCGCCTCGGGCGGGCGCGTGATCGCGGTGAACGCCACCGGCTGCCTCGAGGTGTTCTCGACGCCGTATCCGGAGAGCTCGTGGCAGATCCCGTGGCTGCACTCGCTGTTCGGCAACGCCGCCGCCGTGGCCGCGGGCGTGGCGGCCGCCGTGCGCGTGAAGGACCGCGGCGAGGTGCGCGTGATCGCGCAGGGCGGCGACGGCGGCACCTCCGACATCGGCTTCGGCTGCCTCTCCGGGATGTTCGAGCGCAACGACGACGTCCTCTACATCTGCTACGACAACGAGGCGTACATGAACACCGGCGTGCAGCGCTCGAGCGCGACGCCGCCCGCCGCGAGCAACGCGAACACGATGGCCGTGGGCGAGCATCCCGGCAACGACTTCGGCACCGGCAAGAACGTGCCGGTCATCGCGATGGCGCACCGCATCCCGTTCGTCGCCACCGCCTCGGTCGCGAACCTGCACGACCTCGAGGACAAGGTCGCGCGCGCGATGCCGATGCGCGGCGCGCGCTACATCCACGTCCACACGCCGTGCCCGCTCGGGTGGGGATCGAAGACCTCCGACACGCTCAAGGTCGCGCGCGCGGCGGTCGAGTCGGGGCTCTTCCCGCTGTTCGAGGCGAGGGACGGCGAGGTGACCGACCGCTACGTGCTGCGCCGCAGGGTGCCGGTCGACGACTACCTCGCGCTCCAGAAGCGCTTCGCGCACCTCTTCAGGCCGCGGCGCGACGCCGCCACGATCGCGCGCATCCAGGCGATCGCCGACCGCAACATCGCCACCTTCGCGCTCGAGGCGGCATGAAGAAGCCCTTCGCCATCACCCTCGATCCCGGCTCGAGCCGCGCGAACCGCACCGGCACGTGGCGCACCGAGCGGCCGGTGTACGTGGACCGGCTGCCGCCCTGCAACGAGGCCTGCCCCGCGGGCGAGGACATCCAGGGCTGGCTCTACCACGCCGAGAGCGGCAGCTACCACCGCGCGTGGCTCGAGCTCGTGAAGAACAATCCGCTCGCCGCGATCATGGGACGCGTGTGCTACCACCCCTGCGAGGGTTCCTGCAATCGCGGCAAGCTCGACGAGGCGGTGAGCATCCACGCCGTCGAGCGCTTCCTCGGCGACCAGGCGCGCCACTTCGGCTGGCGCTTCGAGCCCGCGGCGGCGCCTTCCGGCCATCGCGTGCTCGTGGTGGGCTCCGGTCCCTCGGGGCTCTCGGCGGCCTACCACCTGCGCCGGCTCGGCCACGACGTGACGGTCCGCGAGGCCGCGCCCCAGGCCGGCGGCATGATGCGCTACGGCATCCCGAAGTATCGCCTGCCGCGCGACGTCCTCGACGCCGAGATCGCGCGCATCGAGCGCTTCGGCGTCGCCATCGAGACCGGCGCGCGCGTGGACGACATCCTCGCCGCGAAGGAGGAGGGCGGCTTCGACGCGGCGTTCCTCGCCGTGGGCGCGCACATCGGCAAGCGCGCCTACATCCCGGCGGCCACCTCCGCGCGCATGCTCGACGCGGTGTCGGTGCTGCGCTCGATGGAAGGCGCGGAGCCGCCGCGGCTCGGGCGGCGCGTCGTGGTCTACGGCGGCGGCAATACCGCGCTCGACGTCGCGCGCAGCGCCCGGCGCCTGGGCGCGGCCGAGTCGATCATCGTGTACCGGCGCACGCGCGAGCGCATGCCCGCCCACGACTTCGAGCTCGAGGAGGCGCTGCAGGAAGGCGTCACGGTGAAGTGGCTCTCGACGATCCGCGAGGCGGGCGAGGGCGCGATCACGGTCGAGCGCATGGCGCTCGACGCGAGCGGCTTCCCGCAGCCCACCGGCGAGCTGGAGACGCTCGAGGCCGATTCCGTGGTGCTCGCGCTCGGCCAGGACGTGGACCTCTCGCTCCTTTCCCGCGTGCCGGGCCTCGCGGCCGAGAACGGCGCGGTGCGCGTCGACGATCGCATGATGACCTCGTGCCCGGGCCTCTTCGCGGGCGGCGACATGGTGCCGGCCGAGCGCACCGCGACGGTCG
>DATIVM010000515.1:0-2413 GCA_035465975.1 Usitatibacter sp. | reverse complement strand
GAAGTCGCCGTTCGCCGCGGAGGCGACGCCGTACGGCAGGAGGCTCGCGAGCTCGGCCACGTAGAGCGGCCGGAAGAGGCCCGAGAGGAACACGTTCTCGTTCACCTCGATCGTGTCGCGCTCGCCGGTGCGCGGGTCCTGGATCGCGGCGCGGATCGGGCGGCGCGCGAGGCGCATGCGCAGGGCCTCGATGGTCGCGCCGAGGTCGGGATAGGTGATGCGGCAAAGCGCCTGCGCGCGGCAGTCGGCGACCAGCTTGTCGAGCGCCGCCTCGCCATCGGCCACGAAGGAGAGCGGCAGCTTCATGGTCGCGGGCGCCACGCCGTCGAGCACCATCGAGCGCACGTGCGCGCCGTGGCGCCGCACGTACTCGAGCTCCACGCGCGTGCCGTACGAGCCGCCCCACAGGTTCACCTTGTCGTAGCCGAGGGCCTTGCGCACGTCGTCGATGTCCTCCACGGCGACGGACGTGATGTACTGCCGCGGGTCCGCGTCGAGGCTCGCGAGGCACTTGCGCACCAGGTCCTCGGGCAGCGCGTCCTCGAAGAGCGACTGCAACGGCTGGTCCTGGTCCTGCTCGCAGTCGAGCGGGTGGGAGCTGCCGGTGCCGCGCTGGTCGATGAACACGATGTCGCGCGAGTCGTTCAGCCGCGCGAAGAGCGGCATCACCTCGGCGGCGAGCGCGACCGCCCCCTGCCCCGGCCCGCCGGCGAACACGAAGACCGGGTCCGGCTCGTGGGCGCGGATGCGCGCGGGAACGACCGCCACGTTGATGCCGATGCGCCGCCCCTTCTTCGCGGCGCGGTTCTCCCACACCTCGTACGTCGCGCACCTCGCCTGCGACTCGACGCCGGGCAGGCGGCAGGGCGCGAGCGCCAGGGTGCGGTGCGGCGCTTGGGCGACGGGGTTGCAGGCGGCGAGCGCGAGGCAGGCGATCGCGCAGTGCAGGAGGCGCTTCATCGGGATGGAAAGGTGCGCCGCGAAGTATAGCGGTTCGGCGTTAACATTCGGCCATGAATTCCCCCACGTTTCCGCGGCGGGATCCCACCGATCCCGATTTCTGGGACCTGCGCTACGAGGCGCGCTTCGCGCCCTGGGATGCGGGGAAAGTGCCCGCGCGGCTGCGCGAGTTCGCGGCGCGCGAGCGCGCGCGCAGCGTGCTCGTGCCCGGCTGCGGCAGCGCGCACGACGTCGCCTTCCTCGCCGATCGCGGATGGGACGTGCTCGGGCTCGATTTCAGCGCCGCGGCGCTCGAGGCGGCGCGCGCGCAGCTCGGCCCCCACGCCGCGCGCGTGCGGCAGGGCGATTTCTTCGCGCCCGTTCCCGAGGCGCCGTTCGGCGTGATCTACGAGCGCGCCTTCCTGTGCGCGCTGCCGCGCCCGCGGTGGCCGGACTGGGCGCGGCGCGTCGCCGAGCTCGTCGGGCCCGGCGGCCTCCTCGCCGGATTCTTCTACTTCGACGCGGGCGATCGCGGCCCTCCCTTCGGCCTGCGCACGCAGGCCGAGCTCGACGCGCTGCTCGCGCCGTCCTTCGAGCGCATCGAGGACGCGGCGGTCGACGATTCGATCCCGGCGTTCGTGGGCAAGGAGCGCTGGCAGGTCTGGAGGCGGCGCGCGTGACCTAGCCGGCCCCGAAGAGCAGCGACTGCGGGTACGCGTTGCCGTGCTGCTCGTCGACGTAAATCGCGCTTCCCGGCCGCGCCTTCGCGGCCTCCGCCGCCCGCTTGGCCGCCGCGACCACCTCGTGGCGCCGCTCGAAGACGCCGGGCAGGACGGGGACGATGCCGATCGTGAGCTTGGGCAGCGGCCGCACGCTTTCCCGGCCGTCGCGGAAGCGCACCACGAAATAGCCGCGCACGTAGGCGTCCTCCGGGACGTGCTCGCGCACCAGCGCGGGGAAGCGCTCGAGCAGGCGCCCGGCGCGCTCGCGCCAGTCCTCGCTCTGGGCGAGCAGCACGAAGCGCCCGCCCGCGACGTGGCCGGCGAAGTCCACGCCCGGCTCGCACGCGTCCTCCAGGAGCCGCGCCGTGGCGTGGATCAGCGCGTCGCCCTGCGCGAAGCCGGCGGTGTCGTTGAGGCCGCGCATCTGGTCCACCTCCACGAACCACGCGGTGAACGGGACGTGGCGCGCGAGGAGCCGCTCGAGATGCTCGTTGATCGGCACCTGGCCCGGCAGCAGCGTGAGCGGGTTGGTGTAGCGCGAGGCGAGCACGCGCGAGCTCTGCAGCGCGCGCATCACGTCCCGGCTCGCGCCCATGCCGAGGTAGCGCCCGCCCGAGACGATGACGAAGCCGTCGGCGAAGCGGCGCGCGTCGGTCTCGACCAGGATCGCGGTGAGCTCCGCGAGGTCGAGGCTCGCCTCGACGCGGATCGGCGCGCGATCGGCGAGCTCGAGGCAGGGGCGGCGCGCGAGC
>DATIVM010000514.1:0-3193 GCA_035465975.1 Usitatibacter sp. | reverse complement strand
CGGCGGGCCGCGAGCCGCGCGCCGATGCGCTGGCCGACCGGGCGGTCGCGCTGCTGCGCGATGGAGCGGGCGCGGAGGCCGACGCGCGGCGCATCGTGGAAGCGCTCGCGCTCGCCACGCAGGCCTCGCTCATGAAGCGCGAGTCGGACGATCGCGCCGCGGAGGCCTTCTGCGCCTCGCGCCTCGCGGGCGCTGCATCGATCTTCGGGACGCTGGACGGGAAAGTGGATGCCGGCGCGCTGGTGCGGCGCGCGGCCCGCGCGTAGGCGACCCTCACCCCGCCCTCTCCCGGGGCAGAGGAAGCTTCAAGCCGCCTTCGCCTCCTCGAGCAGCGCGAGCTTGTCGCGCGCGAGCCCGAAGCGGCGGCCGAGCTCGGCGAGCCCGTCGGCGCCGAAGTTGCGCGCGAGGCGCGTGAACATCTCGTCGTGCTCGCTCTCGATGTGGCGCGCGATGAGATCGCGGGCGACGTTGAGCCGCGCCGCCCACTCGTGGCTGCCGGGGCGCAGCCGGGCGAGCTTCGCGAACAGGGACTCCACCAGCTCGTGCTCGACGAAGCGCTCGTCGGAGCGCGTGCCGGCGAACGGGACGCCCTCGGCGGCCTCGAGCGCACGGTAGACCACGGTCTCCTCGGCGAGCGCGTGGATCACCCACGCGCGGCGCAGCTCGCGCAAGCGGTGCAGCGCGCGCTGCGAATCCTTCTCGGCGCGCAGCCGCTCGGCGTCGGCGAGCGTGGCCTCGTGGTCCGCGCGCAGCCGATGCCGGATGTCGTCAGCCGCGACGCCCTGCAAGTCGGGCGCCGCGGCCGGGCCGCCGGATCCGCTCATGGCCGCGCGGGCCGCGGTGCCGTTACTTGTGGCGCTCCGCCGAGTTTTCAATCTTCTTGCCGCCGGCCTGCACGTCCTGGCCGAAGCCTTCCATCGTGTTGCAGGCGCTCAGCACGAACGCGCCGAGGATCATGGCGATGATTGCTTTCATTGTTGCCTCCTTCGAATCCCGGGGTCGGGACAAACAGGTTGAGAGAGGGGGGCCATGGCGACCGTCCCGCCGAAAAACGCAATCCCATCCTGAACGAGGGGCCTCGCCGGGCAAATCAGGCGAGGGCGCTGGCGGGTGTCGGTGGCCTCCTACGGCCGGGCGCCGCCGCGGGCGAGGCGGTCGACGGTGAACGCGGCGCCGAGGGCGGCCGCCACCGCCGCGGCGAATCCGGGCGCGGTGCCGAGGGAAGGAAGCGACGTGGCGAGCACGAAGAAGAACGCGGCGAAGCCCGAGAGGCCCACGACGAAGCCGCGCGCGAGGCGCGCGAGCGCATCGGCGCCGTAGAGCGCGAGCGTGAAGGGCGGCATGATCGAGCCCGTCACGGGGACCGAGAGGAGCACGCCGCTCACCACCGGGCCGAAGGCGCGCGCGCTCCACAGGATCACCGCCGCGAGGACCGCCGCCGCGACGAGCCGCAGCCGCAGCTCCGCGCGCGGGATCGCGGGGGGCGGCGTCACGGACTTCGCGCGGGGGAGCCAGAGCCATGCCGCGGCGAGCCCGCAGGCCGCGAGCGCGAGCGCGCCGAACGGCCCGGGCGATGCGAACGCGAGCGCCACCGCCACGGCCGCGAACGAGGACCATCCGGCGAGGAGCGCGAGCGGCCAGCGGCCGAAGCGCGCCGCGTGCGCGAACGCGAGGAGGTGCGCGGCTTGCGCGAGGATCACGGCGAGCGTGAACGTGGCCGAGCGCGCGGCGAACGCGGGCCCGTAGTCGAGCGCGAGGTAGAGCGTGATCGGGCCGCCGATCATGGGAAGCCCGCCGAGGTAGCCCGAGGCGGCGTGGCCCCAGCGCCGCGCCGCGAGGCTCGCCACCCACACGGCGGCGGGCACGAGCGCGAGCCGCAACAGCGTGCGCGCGTCGAGGAGACCGGCGAGCGAAGCGGCCGCGCTCACCGCGCGGCGGGTCGCGCCCCGCCCGCGCGCGGCCGGTTGCCGCCCTCGACCATGCGGTACTCGTAAAGGCGGCATTCGAGCGCGCCGTTGAAGAGCACGGTCTTCCGCGACGGGTGAAGGCGGATGCGCTTCGCGAGCTCCGGGTCGCCCGAGAAGATGAACACGGTCCAGCCGGCGAAGCGCTTCTTGAGCACGTCGCCGAGCTCCGGGTAGAAGGCGGCGAGCCGCTCCTTCTCGCCCAGGCGCACGCCGTACGGCGGATTGGTGACGAGCATGCCGCGCGCCGCGGGCGGCGAGAGCTCGAGCAGGTTCGCCTGCTTGAGCGTGACCGCGCCCTCGAGCCCCGCGTCGCACAGGTTGCGGCGCGCCTGCTCCACCGAGCGGCCGAGCAGGTCCGAGCCGAAGAGCGGGAGCGGCGCGAGCGGCTTCTCCTCGCGCGCGGCGGCGGCGAGCTCGCGCTCCCAGGTCGCGGCGTTGAAGCGCGCGAGCTTGCGGAAGCCGAAGTCGCGGTCGCGCCCGGGGGCGCGGCCGAGCGTCATCTCGGCCGCCTCGGAAAGGAACGTCCCCGCGCCGCACATGGGATCGAGGAGCGCGACCCCGGGGCGCCAGCCGGCGAGGTGCAGGATGCCGGCGGCGAGGTTCTTCTTGAGCGGCGCCTCGCCCACGTGCTCGCGCCGCCCGCGCTTGAAGAGCGGCTCGCCGCTCGTGTCGAGGTAGAGCGTGCATTCGCGCGCGTCGAGGAAGGCGTGCACCCGCACGTCGGGATCGCGGGGCGCCACCGAGGGCCGCCGCCCGATCGCGTCGCGGAAATGGTCCGCGACCGCGTCCTTCACCCGCAGCGTCACGAAGTCGAGGCTCTTCACGGGGCTGCGATGCGCGTTCGTCTCGACCTTGAAGGTGCGCTCCACGGAGAAGAGCTCGCGCCAGCGCACCTGCCGCGCCGCCTCGTAGACGTCGTTCTCGTTCGCGTAGGGAAAGCGCGCGACGCGCCACAGGATGCGGCTCGCGATGCGCGAGCGCAGGTTCGCGGTGTAGGCGAGGTCGAAGGGACCGGCGAACGCGACGCCCGCCTCGGCGGGCTCGGTGCGCTCGGCGCCGAGCATGGCGAGCTCCTCGGCGAGCGCGGCCGCGAGCCCGCGCGGGCAGGGGGCGAAGAAGGATTGGCCTTCGGGCGCCGCCCGGCGCAATATCCGCGGCTTTTCGCTGTTCACGGTAAGGATCGGGGCGGGCCCCGGGTCTGCCTAGAAGGGCTTCACGACCACCAG
>DATIVM010000513.1:0-2434 GCA_035465975.1 Usitatibacter sp. | reverse complement strand
GCCGATGAACGAATAGGCGATCGCGAGCTTCACGCCGGTGAAGAGGTAGGGCGCGATCGCCGGCAGCTGCACCTTGAGCGCCGTCGCGAGCGGCGACATGCGCAGCACCTTCGCGGTCTTGCGCAGCGCGGGCGGGATGCGGTCCAGCCCGTTCAGCGTCGCGACGATCATGGCGACCACGCCGAACAGCGTGCCGATCGCGATGATGGGCAGGTCGTTCATGCCGAGGATCGCGAGGAGCACCGGATAGAAGACGAAGGTCGGCACCGCGTAGTAGCTCGCGAAGAGCGGCTCCAGCACGCGGCGCAGCCGGGGCAGCGCGTGGATCGCGGTGCCGGCGACGAAGCCGCCGGCGACCGAGGCGACGAACGCCGCGCCCACGTTGCGCAGCGTGACGAAGGCGTCGTGCGCGATTTCGCCGCTCGCGACGAGGCGCGCCAGGGCGATCGCCATGGCGGACGGCGGGATCATCGTCTGCTTGCCGATGACGCCGGCACGGCAGAGGATCTCGAGCAGCGCGATGGCGGCCGCGATGATGGACCAGCGCAGCAGGAAGGCGCGGCGTCCGGGAGCGAGGCGGGGGGCCTTCATGCGCCCGCCCGCTCGCCCATGCTGCGCAGGGACTCGGCGCGCAGGCGCGACCAGAGCCGCGCGGTGATGCCGCCGAAGGCCGGGTCCGCGGCGAGGCGCGAATCGCGCTCGCGCGGCCAGCCCGTCTCCACGACCTCGATCAGCGTGCCCGGCCGCGCGGACATCACGGCGATGCGGTCGGAGAGGAGCGTCGCCTCGTCGAGGCTGTGGGTGATGAGGAAGACCGTCGCGCCGGTCTCGCGCCAGAGGCGCAGCAGCTCGTCGCCCATGAGGAGCCGCGTCTGCTGGTCGAGCGCACCGAACGGCTCGTCGAGGAGGATGAGGCGCGGCTGCATGACCAGCGTGCGCGCGATGCACACGCGCTGGCGCATGCCGCCGGAGAGCTGCGCGGGGTAGGCCCGCGCGAAGGCCGCGAGGCCCATGAAGCCCAGGGCGTAGTCGACGCGCTCGCGGACCGCGCGGTCCCCGACCGTCCCCGCCACGCGCAGGCCGAACGCGACGTTGTCCCACACCGTGAGCCAGGGGAAGCTCGCGTCCTCCTGGAACACCACGCCGATGCCGTCGGGCACCTCGCCGCGCACCGGCGCGCCCTCGAAGGTCACGGTGCCCGCGGTCGGCGCCGAGAGCCCCGCGATGCATTCGAGGAGCGTGGACTTGCCGCAGCCCGAGGGGCCGACGACCGAGAAGAACTCGCCGCTCGCGAGCGCGAGGTCGAGGGGCCCGAGGGCGTGCACGCGCGGCCCTGCGCCGCCCTCGAAGACGCGCGTCACGCCGGCGAGCGCGACGTGCGCGCCCGCCTCCGTGCGGGGTGCCATCGGCTACTTGAGGAAGCGCTCGTCGATCAGCTTCGTCACGTCGAAGGGCTTGTCGAGCGCGCCGACCTGCCGCATGCCGTCCACCATCCGCTTCATCCCGTCGAGGTCGAACTCGCCCGCGCTCCAGTAGCGGATCTTCACCATGTTGGCGACGGCCTCCTCCATGATCTTCGGATCCTGCTTGTAGGCCTTCGCGAGGATGTCGGCCGCTTCCTTCGGGTGCGCGTAGATGAACTCCACGCCCTTCTTGCGGCCCTGCACGATCGCCTTCACCTGGTCCGGGTGGGCCTTGGCGAACTCCGCGGTCACGATGCCGACGGTCTGCGTGATCTTGTCGCTCGGCAGCACCTGGCTCACGTAGAAGACCGCGCGGTAGTCCTTCTTCACCTTGCTCCACACCGGCTCGGACATGAACGCCGCGGAAATTCCGCCGTCCTTGAGGGCCGTGAGCTGCGAGCCGATGCCGCCCACCGCGACGCGCTGCACCTTGTCGAGCGGGATGTGCGCGGCTTCGAGGCACAGGCGCGAGACGATGTCGGTCACCGACTTGGGCGCCGAGTAGCCCATCTTGCGGCCCTGCAGGTCCTGGATCGTCTTCACCGGGTTGTCGAGCGTCGTGACCCACAGCAGGTCGCCCACGCTCACCACGCCGTCGTTCACGATGCGGATTTCGATGCCCTCGTTCGCGGCCGCGACCGCCGCCGAGAGGGCCACCTCGCCGTAGGGAAGGCCGCTCGCGAGCACGTTGCGCACCGTCGTGCCGCCGCCCTTCGAGGTGAGGATGCCGTCGATGTCGACGCCGCCTTCCTTGAAGTAGCCCTTTTCCATCGCCACCGCGAACGGCAGCCCGTAGAGCTGCACGCCCCAGTGGGTGACCGAGATCTGCTCGGCATGGGCGAGCGTGAGGGCGAACGCCGCGAGCGCGGCGAGCAGGTTGCGCAGGATCTTCATGGTGCTGCTCCTCCTCTTGTAGGTATGGCTGCGTGTCTTGGTGAGCGGGACGTTGCGTTGCGGGCGGCCCTCATTCG
>DATIVM010000512.1:0-4566 GCA_035465975.1 Usitatibacter sp. | reverse complement strand
CTCGCCGGTCGAGCCGAGCGGCGTGAGGCCGTGCACGCCGGCGGCGACGAGGTCGTCGCAGAGCTTCGCGAGGACCGCCGCCCTCACCTCGCCGCGCGCGTCGAGCGGCGAGACGAGGTACGGAAAGACGCCGTGGAAACGCGGACCGGCCATGTCCCGGGATCTCGTGTCCGGGGCTACACGACCTCGAAGAGCCCCGCCGCGCCCATGCCGCCGCCGATGCACATCGTGACGACGACGTATTTCGCGCCGCGGCGCCTGCCCTCGATGAGCGCGTGTCCCGTGAGTCGCGACCCGGTCACGCCGTAGGGATGCCCCACCGCGATGGCGCCGCCGTCGACGTTCAGGCGCTCGTCGGGGATGCCGAGCTTGTCGCGGCAGTAGATCACCTGCACCGCGAAGGCCTCGTTCAGCTCCCAGAGACCGATGTCCTCGACCTTGAGTCCGGCGCGCTTCAGCAGCTTCGGCACCGCGAACACCGGCCCGATGCCCATCTCGTCGGGCTCGCAGCCGGCGACCGCGAAGCCGCGGAAGATGCCGAGCGGCTTCGCGCCCGCGCGGAACGCGGCGGCATCGCTCATCACCACGCAGGCCGACGCGCCGTCGGAGAACTGGCTCGCGTTGCCCGCGGCGACCACGCCGCCGGGGAGCGCCGGGCGGATCTTCGCGACGCCCTCGTACGTCGTGTCGGCGCGGATGCCCTCGTCCGCCGAGAGCGTCACTTCCTTCGTGAAGAGGCGGCCCGAGTCCTTGTCCGCGACGCCCATGCGCACCGCGATCGGGACGATCTCGTCGGCGAACTTCCCGGCCGCGGCGGCCGCCGCCGCGCGCTGCTGGCTCCTCACGCCGTATTCGTCCTGCTTCTCGCGCGGGATGCCGTAGCGCTTCGCGACGGTCTCGGCGGTCTCCAGCATCGACCAGTAGAGCTGCGGCTTGTGCTCGAGGAGCCATGCCTCGCGCGACATGTGGCGGTTCGCCTCGTTCTGCACGCAGGAGATCGACTCCACGCCGCCCGCGACGTAGGTCTCGCCCTCGCCCGCGAGGACGCGCTGCGCCGCGAGCGCGATCGCCTGCAGCCCCGAGGAGCAGAAGCGGTTCACGGTCATGCCGGGCACCGTGACCGGGCATCCGGCGCGCAGCGCGATCTGCCGCGCGATGTTGCCGCCCGTCGCGCCCTCGGGGAGCGCGCAGCCCATGATCACGTCCTCGACGCTCGCGGGATCGACGCGCGCGCGCTCCATCGCGTGGCGCACCACGTGCCCGCCGAGGGTCGCCCCGTGGGTCATGTTGAACGCGCCGCGCCAGGATTTCGCGAGGCCGGTGCGGGCGGTGGAAACGATGACGGCGTCGGTCATGGGCGCTCCCTCTGCCTTGGGAGAGCGTCGGGGAGAGGGTCAAGCATTGAACGTCCTTCCTTCGGCCGCGAGCTTCTCGAGCATCGGCGCGGGTTTCCAGAACGAGGGATCGGCGCGCGGATCGGCCTCGAAGCGCCGCATGCTGCGCACCACGTTGTACAAGCCCACCATGTCCGCGTAGAGCATCGGCCCGCCGCGATGCAGCGGGAAGCCGTAGCCGGTGAGGTAGACCATGTCGATGTCCGAGGCGCGCGCGGCGATGCCTTCCTCGAGGATGCGCGCGCCTTCGTTCACCAGCGCATAGACGCAGCGCTCGACGATCTCGGAGTCGTCGATCTTGCGCGGCGTGACGCCCTTCTCCTTCCGGTACGCCGCGATCATCTCGTCCACCTTCGGATCGGGAATCGCGTCGCGGCGGCCGGCCTCGTAGCGGTACCACCCCGCGCCGGTCTTCTGCCCGAAGCGGCCCAGCTCGCAGAGGCGGTCGGCGACGCGCGAGTAGACGACGTTGGGCTTCTCGACGTAGCGGCGCTTGCGGATCGCCCAGCCGATGTCGTTGCCCGCGAGGTCGCTCATGCGGAACGGGCCCATGGCGAAGCCGAACTTCTCCAAGGCGCCGTCCACCTGCCGCGGCGAGGCTCCTTCCTCGAGGAGGAACAGGGCCTGGCGCAGGTACTGCTCCACCATGCGGTTGCCGATGAAGCCGTCGCACACGCCCGAGACCACCGCGGTCTTGCGGATCTTCTTCGCGACCTGCATCACGGTGGCGAGCACGTCCTTGGCGGTCTTCGCGCCGCGAACGACCTCGAGGAGCTTCATCACGTTGGCCGGGCTGAAGAAGTGCATGCCGACCACGTCCTGCGCGCGCTTCGTCACCGCCGCGATGCGGTTCACGTCGAGGGTCGAGGTGTTGGTGGCGAGGATCGCGCCGGGCTTCGCCACCTCGTCGAGCTTGCGGAACACGACTTCCTTCACCCCCATCTCCTCGAACACCGCCTCGATCACGAGGTCCGCGTCCTTCACGTCGTCGTAGGAGAGGGTGGGCCGCAGCAGCCGCATGCGCTCCCCCAGCTTCTCGGGCGCGAGCCTGCCGCGCTTCACGCTCGACTCGTAGTTGCGGCGGATGGTGGCGAGCCCGCGATCGAGCGCTTCCTGGTTCGTCTCCAGGATCGTCACCGGGATGCCGGCGTTCAGGAAGCTCATCGCGATGCCGCCGCCCATGGTGCCCGCGCCGATCACCGCCACCGACGCGATCCTGCGCACCGGCGTGTCGGACGGCACGTCGGGAATCTTCGACGCGGCGCGCTCGCCGAAGAACGCGTGGCGCAGCGCCCGCGACTCGGGCGATTGCACGAGCTGCAGGAAGAGCTCCCGCTCGTAGCGCAGGCCCTCCTCGAAGGGCTTCGAGACGGAGGCGGCCACCGCATCCACGCACTTGAGCGGCGCGGGGAAGCTCTTCGAGACGGCCCCGACCGTGTTGCGCGCGAACTGGAAGAAGCCGTCGGGGTTGGGCTCGATCGCCGCGCGGTCGCGCAGCCGCGGCAGCGGACGCCGCTCCGCGATCTCGTTCGCGAACGCGAGGGCGCCCTCGAGGAGCGGCCCTTCCACGATGCGGTCGACGAGCGCCGTGTTGGCGAGCTGCCCGGCGGGAAGCGGGTTCCCCGAGACGATCATGTTGAGCGCGGTCTCGACGCCCACGGCGCGCGGCAGCCGCTGCGTGCCGCCGGCGCCGGGGATGAGGCCGATCTTCACCTCGGGCAGGCCGAGCTGCGCGTCGGGTGCGGCCACGCGGTAGTGGCAGGCGAGCGAGAGCTCGAGCCCGCCGCCCATGCAGTGCCCGGCGATCGCCGCGACCACCGGCTTCGCGCTCCCCTCGACGATGCGGATCACGGTATGCAGCGTCGGCTCGGCGGTCGCCTTCGGCGTGTTGAACTCGCGGATGTCGGCACCGCCCGAGAAGAGGCCGTTCGCGCCGACGAGGACGATCGCCCTCACGCGACCGTCCGCCTGGGCGGCGTCGAGCCCGGCGACGAGGGCGCTGCGCAGCCCGTGGCCCAGCCCGTTCACCGGCGGGTTGTCGAGCGTGATCACCGCCACCGCGTCCCGCACTTCCATCGCCTGTCCGCCCATCGTCCGCTCCGCCGCGCCGCGCGCGCATCCCGCGAAATATACGCGATGTCGCCGGATTTCATGCTAGCGTTCCAGCCGGATTGCGGGAGGAGACTCGCATGGCCACCGGGATGGAAGAGCCGCGGGAGCGGCCCCTGCTCGACGTGGCGGACCTTTCGGTCCGCTTCGGCGGCATCGTGGCGCTGGACGGGCTTTCCTTCCGCGTGCGTCGCGGCGAGATCGCCGGGATCATCGGCCCCAACGGCGCCGGCAAGACGACCCTCTTCAACTGCCTGAGCCGGCTCTACCGCGCCGACCGCGGGCGCATCGAGTTCGACGGCCACCCGCTCATGCAGGCGCGCGCGCACCAGGTCGCGGCGCTCGGCGTCGGGCGCACGTTCCAGAACGTGGCGCTCTTCGGGTCTCTCACGGTCTTCGAGAACATCCTGCTCGGGCGCCACTGCCACGGCCGGGGCGGCTTCCTCGCGAACGCGCTGCGCATGCCGCGCGTGAGGCGCGACGAGGCGCAGTCGCGCGAGCGCGGGCGCGAGCTGCTGCGCTTCCTCGACCTCGAGGCGGTCGGCGAGGAGCGCGTGTCGGCGCTCCCCTTCGGCACGAGGAAGCGGGTCGAGCTCGGCCGGGCGCTCGCGGCCGAGCCGAAGCTGCTGCTGCTGGACGAGCCGGCGAGCGGCCTCAACCACGCGGAGCTGGGCGCGCTGGGCTCGCTCATCCGCGCGATCCGCGACCGGATCGGCGTGACGGTCCTGCTGGTCGAGCACCACATGAGCCTCCTCATGAGCGTCTCCGACCACGTGGTCGCGCTCGACTTCGGGCGCAAGATCGCGGACGGCACGCCCGACGAAGTGCGCGACCATCCGGAGGTGGTGCGCGCGTACCTCGGGGTCGCGGCGTGACCACGGACGCCCTGCTGCGCGTCGAGGGGCTGCACGCGGGGTACGGCGCGATCGAAGTCCTGCACGGGATCGACTTCGAGGTCGCGGCGGGATCGGTCACCGCGCTCCTCGGCGCGAACGGTGCGGGCAAGACGACGACGCTGCGCGCGGTGTGCGGCATGGTGCGCACGCACGGCGCCATAGCGTTC
>DATIVM010000511.1:0-3359 GCA_035465975.1 Usitatibacter sp. | reverse complement strand
CGTGCGCGGCGAGAGCGCCAGCGCGCGCGCGACGTCCTCGAGCGACGGCCGCGCCGCGAGGCGGGCGGCGAGGAGCTCGCGCACGCGCCGCGCCACCTCGCGGTCGCGGCGGTAGAGCACCGAGATCCGGCCGGGTGCCCCTTCGAGGAAGGCCTCCACGTCGGCGGGGCCGCGCACGACGGGCTGGTCGAGGAGCGCGGCGTCGAACGTCGCCCGCAATGCCGGGGCCGTGGTCGCCCCGGCGCCGTCCATGAACGCCGAATGCTCGGTGTAGACGAGCGCGTAGTCGGCCGCGTGGGCCGGGCGCGGATAGGGAAAGCGCACCGAGTGGAGCGCGATGCCGCGGCCGGCGAGCCAGCACGCGAGCCCGTGCAGCAGGCGCAGCAGCCATTCGAAGGCGAAGACGCGGCGCGGATCGCCGGCGCGGCGCCGCAGGCGCCGGCGCTCCGCGATCTCCAGGCGCGCGAGCCCCCGCGATCGCGTGACGGCGACGCGCAGGTCCGGCAGCACGATCGCGAGGAAGCGCGCGGCGCGCTCGAGCGCCTCGCCCAGCGTGGCGCTTCCCACCGTCGCGCGGCACAGGAACTCGAAGGTGCCCGGCCGGAGCGGCGCGGCGAAGAGGCCGAAGCCCTCGTCGTCGAGGCTGCGCACCACCGCGTTGTAGAGCGCGACGTAGGCGGGCAGGGGCACCCGGGCGCGCGGCTCGCGCAGCACGGAGGGGGCGATCGCCGACGCGCGCAGCAGGGGCGCGGCGGGCACGCCCCGGGCGCGGAGGGCCGACAGCATGCCGGTCACGAATCCGGCGGCGACCGTTGCACGATCGGGCCGGTCTCTCCCTCTGGATCGCGTAGCGCGGGTGCAGGCCATGGCACGGCGGAATTTACACGATTCCGGGCGGGCGCCGCCATGGATGGGCCGCGCAAATGGCCTATGATTCCGGTATCCGGCGCGGGAAGAGCACGGTCTGCGCCGCGGAGGCCCCATGAACGACCTGTCCGCCCGCCCGAAGCTCGCGCCCTACAAGGCCGCGAACAAGATCCGCTTCGTGACCGCCGCGTCCCTCTTCGACGGGCACGACGCGTCGATCAACATCATGCGCCGCATCCTGCAGGCCTCCGGCGCGGAGGTGATCCACCTCGGGCACAACCGCTCGGTCGGCGAGGTGGTGAACGCGGCGCTGCAGGAGGACGTGCAGGGCATCGCCATCACTTCCTACCAGGGCGGGCACCTCGAGTACTTCAAATACATGCTGGACCTGCTTCGCGAGAACGGCGGCGCGGACATCAAGGTGTTCGGCGGCGGGGGCGGCGTGATCGTGCCCGACGAGATCCGCGAGCTGCACGCGTACGGCGTCGCGCGCGTCTACTCGCCGGAGGACGGCGCGGTGATGGGCCTGCAGGGGATGATCAACGACGTGCTCGAGCGCGCCGATTTCGACCTCGGCTCGCGCGCGCCGCAGGAGGACCAGGCGCTCGCCCAGCTGCGCTCGGGCGACCGGCGCACGCTCGCGCGCGTCATCACGGCCCTCGAGAACGGCGTCTACGGGGCGGCCTTCCGGGCGCGGCTGAAGGAGGCGGCGCAGGACCTGCGCGTTCCCGCGCTCGGCATCACCGGCACCGGCGGCGCGGGCAAGAGCTCGCTCACCGACGAGCTGGTGCTGCGCCTGCGGATCGACCAGGAGGAGCGCCTGCGCATCGCGATCGTGTCGATCGATCCGTCGCGCAAGCGCACCGGCGGCGCGCTCCTCGGCGACCGCATCCGCATGAACGCGATCGACCATCCGAGCATCTACATGCGCTCGCTCGCCACGCGCGACACCGGGAGCGAGATCTCCTCGGCGCTGCCCGAGGTGATCGCCGCGTGCAAGCTCTCGGGCGTCGACCTGGTGATCGTCGAGACCTCGGGCATCGGGCAGGGCGATACCGCCATCGTGCCCTTCGTCGACGCCTCGCTCTACGTGATGACGCCGGAGTTCGGCGCGGCGAGCCAGCTCGAGAAGATCGACATGCTCGACTTCGCCGATTTCGTGGCGATCAACAAGTTCGACCGCAAGGGCGCCGAGGACGCGCTGCGCGACGTGCGCAAGCAGTACCAGCGCAATCGCGAGCTCTTCGGGGTCGATCCGGACCAGATGCCGGTCTACGGCACGCAGGCGAGCCGCTTCAACGACGACGGCGTGACGGCGCTCTACCACGCGGTGCTCGGGCGCCTCGGCGAGCTGGGGCTCGCGGTGCGCCCCGGGACGCTCCCGCGCGCCGCGACGAAAGTCTCCTCGCGCCATCGGGCGATCGTGCCGCCGGAGCGCGTGCGCTACCTCGCGGAGATCGCGCAGGCGGTACGCGACTACCACGCGCAGGCGGCGGAGCAGGCGCGCATCGCGCGCGAGCGGCAGAGCCTCGTCACCGCGAAGCGGCTTTTCGAGGAGAGCGGCTGGAGCGCGCGCGAGTTCGACGGGCTGATCGCGGCGAAGGAGGCGGCGCTCGCGCCCGAGTCCCGGCGGCTCCTGGAGGAGTGGCCGAAGCTCGCCGGGCGCTACTCCGGCGACGAGGACGTGGTCCGCGTGCGCGACCGCGAGTTCCGCACGAAGCTCACCCGCGAGACGCTCTCGGGGACCCGGGTGCGCAAGGTCTGCCTGCCGCGCTTCGAGGACCACGGCGAGATCCTGCGCTTCCTGCTGCGCGAGAACGTGCCGGGATCGTTCCCCTTCACCGGGGGCGTCTTTCCGTTCAAGCGCGAGGCGGAAGACCCCACGCGCATGTTCGCGGGCGAGGGCGACGCGTTCCGCACCAACCGCCGCTTCCGGAAGCTCTCGGAGGGCATGCCCGCGCAGCGGCTGTCCACCGCCTTCGACTCGGTGACGCTCTACGGCTTCGATCCCGACGAGCGTCCCGACATCTACGGGAAGGTCGGCAACTCCGGCGTCTCGATCGCGACGCTCGACGACATGAAGACGCTTTACGACGGCTTCGACCTGTGCGCGCCCGCGACCTCGGTCTCCATGACGATCAACGGGCCCGCGCCCACGATCCTCGCCATGTTCTTCAACACCGCGATCGACCAGCAGGTGGCGAAGTTCGAGGCGGAGCACGGGCGCGGGCCGGATGCTGCCGAGCGCGACGAGATCCGCTGCCGCACGCTCGCGACCGTGCGCGGCACCGTGCAGGCCGACATCCTCAAGGAGGACCAGGGGCAGAACACCTGCATCTTCTCGACCGAGTTCGCGCTCAAGATGATGGGCGACATCCAGGAGTATTTCGTCCGGCGCGACGTGCGCAACTTCTACTCCGTCTCGATCTCCGGCTACCACATCGCCGAGGCGGGCGCGAACCCCATCATCCAGCTCGCGTTCACGCTCGCCA
>DATIVM010000510.1:0-5952 GCA_035465975.1 Usitatibacter sp. | reverse complement strand
GCGAGCGCTGCGAGCGCCCGGGCGCGGTGGCTCACGCGGTTCTTCTCGCCGGCCTCGAGCTCCGCGGCGGTCCTGCCGGAATCCGCGAGGAAGTACGGGTCGTAGCCGAAGCCGCCCGCGCCGCGCGGCTCGAGCACGATTTCCCCGTGCCACGCGCCGTCCGCCACGATGGGCGTGGGATCGTCGTGGGCGCGCAGCAGAATCAGCACGCAGTAGTAGAACGCGGAGCGGTCGGGGCGGTCGCGCAGCGCCTCGACGAGCTTCGCGTTGTTGCGCGCGTCGCGCTCCTCGCGGCTGCCGCTCTTCCCCGCGTAGTACGCCGAATGCACGCCCGGCCCGCCGTGGAGCGCGGCGACGCACAGGCCCGAATCGTCGGCGAGCGCCGGCAGGCCCGTCGCCCGGCTCGCGTTGCGCGCCTTGGCGAGCGCGTTCTCGAGGAACGTCTCGTGCGGCTCCTCGGCCTCCGTCACGTGGAATTCGGACTGCGGCAGCGCCTCGATCCCGAGCGGCGCGAGCAGCGCCCGCAGCTCGCGCAGCTTCCCCGGGTTGTGGGAGGCGATGACGAGCTTGTCCATCGCGGCGGGCCTCAGCCCGCACGCAGCGCCGAGCGCTGCAGGGCGATCACCTGGGCGATGCCCGACGCGGCGAGGTCGAGCATCTCCGTCATCTGCGCGCGCGTGAAGGGCGCGCCCTCCGCCGTCCCCTGCACCTCGACGAAGCGGCCGGCGCCGGTCATGACGACGTTCATGTCGGTCTCGCAGGCGCTATCCTCCGCGTAGTCCAGGTCGAGCAGCGCCTCGCCGTTCACGATGCCCACGGAGACCGCCGCGACGAAGTCGCGCAGCGGATCGCGCGCGACCAGGCCTTTCGCGCGCAGCCCGCCGAGCGCGTCGGCGAGCGCCACCATCGCGCCGGTGATCGAGGCGCAGCGCGTGCCGCCGTCGGCCTGCAGCACGTCGCAGTCGATGGTGACCTGCCGCTCGCCCAGCGCGGGAAGGTCCGTCACCGCGCGCAGGCTGCGGCCGATGAGGCGCTGGATCTCGTGGGTGCGCCCCGACTGCCTGCCCGCGGCCGCCTCGCGCGAGCCTCGCGTATGGGTCGCGCGCGGCAGCATCCCGTACTCCGCCGTGACCCAGCCGCTGCCCTTGCCCTTCAGGAACGGCGGCACCTTCTCCTCGACGCTCGCGGTGCAGAGCACGCGCGTGAGGCCCATCTCCACGAGCACCGATCCTTCGGCGTGCTGCGTGTAGCCGCGCTGGAAGCGGATGGGGCGAAGCTGTCCGGGGGGACGATCGAGGAAGCGCGGCATGTGGGGCAACCTTCGGAAGCGGAAAAGGGCTAGCGCGGGACCTTCTTGATCGCGCTCTGGATCTCGGCGATGGCGCGCTCGATGTCCTCGTCGGTCACGTCGTCGACCGGCACGGCGGCGGCATCGAGCTGCGCGGTGGTGCTCATCGAGGTGGCGAACTGCTGGTCGTCGAGGCTCTGCGTGTCGGGGAGCCGCGCGTCGTCCTGGTTCTCCCAGGTCATCGCGACCACGGAGAGGTTGTCCGACTCGCCCTGCGCGCGGCGCTGCGCCTCGGTGAGGAGGCCCGGCAGCAGGTCGACGACGGTCTGCTTGCGCAGCATGTTGCCGAGGATGTTCGCGGGGATCTGGCTCCAGAAGCCGTCGGTGGAGAGGAGGATGGTGTCGCCCACCTCGAGCGCGATGTCGCGGCCGGTGTCGATGAGCGGGGGCACCACGCCGCCGAGGCAGCTGTAGATCTTGTTGCGGTCGGGATGGCGCGCGGCGGCCTCCGGCGTGATCTCGCCGGCGTCGATCATCTGCTGCACCTTCGAATGGTCCTGCGTGGAGGCGACGAGCGCGCCCTGGCGCAGGATGTAGAGGCGCGAGTCGCCGGCGTGCGCCCAGAACGCGCGCCCGTTCTGCACGATGCAGGCGACGCACGTCGTGCGCGGGCACTCGAGCAGGTTGTGCTCGACCGCATGCGAGACGATCGCGCGGTGCGCCGACTGGATCGAGGAGACCAGGAACTCGAACGGCCGCCGCAGGCGGTTCCTCGCCTCCTGCTGGAAGCGGCGCGTGATCTCGGTCACCGCGATCTCGGCGGCGACCTCGCCCTGGTCGTGGCCGCCCATGCCGTCGGCGATCACCATCAGCAGCACGTCGCGGCTGTAGGAGTAGCCGACGCGGTCCTCGTTGCCCTTGCGGTCGCCGAGCCGGCTGTCCTGGAAGATGGTGAAGCGCATGGCCGCGGGCCCGTCAGCGCGAGAAGAGCTTGGAGAGCGGCCGGTTGATCGTGTCGAGGAAGCTGCGCTTCTCGGCGCTCGAGCCCGGCTCGTTCATCAGGCGGCGCTGCAGCTCGTAGGCGGTCTGGGGCCGCTTCATGTAGTCGACGGCCAGGCAATCGTCCACGATCCCGTAGAGGTCGTCCGAATAGTCCTGCCGCGCGAGCGTGCGCAGCGGGATCATGTGGTCCTCGTGCTCGCGCTGGTCGCCCGCCTGCGGCGGCGCGCCGGCGATGCACGTGTAGATCGTCGCGCCCACCGAGTAGATGTCGCTCCACGGACCGAGCTCGCCCGGCTTGAAGCGGTAGTGCTCGGGAGCGGCGAAGCCCGCCGTGTACATGGGCTTGAGCTTCATCGCCTCCTCGGAGAGCGTGATGCGCGCGGCGCCGAAATCGAGCAGCACCGGGCGGCCGTCCATGGAGATGAAGATGTTGGCGGGCTTGATGTCGAGGTGCAGCAGCTTGCTCGAGTGCACCTCGCGAAGCCCGTTCATGAGGTGGATGAAGAGCCGGCGGATGAAGCCCTCGGTGAACTCGTGGCGGTGGCGCTGGATGTGGAACTGCAGCGTCCTTCCGCGCACGTACTGCATCACCATGTAGCAGGTCTCGTTCGCGCGGAAGAAGTTCTCGACGCGAACGACGTTCGGGTGCGAGATCATCGCGAGCGCGCGGCCTTCCTCGAAGAAGCACTTGAGGCCGTGGCGGAACACCGAGAGGCTCGCCTCGTCCTCGAGTTGCACCTCGACGCCTTCGGAGCGCAGCGGCAACGACGAGGGAAGGTATTCCTTGATCGCGTACGGCGTCCCGCTCTCGTCGCGCGCCAGATACACGATGCTGAATCCTCCGGACGAGAGGGGCTTCTCGATCCGGTAGCCGTTCAGCACGTAGCCGGCCGGCAGCGGCTGGTTCGCCTGCTGGGGCATGAAGGAAGGGGGTTCCGATATAATTCCGGTCATTGTCGGCAACCGGTTGCCCCTTGTAAAGGCAACTTCGCGCCGCAAACGCGCGACTTCGGCCGCTTTGTTGCGAACGTAACGCGCCGACCCCTCTCCAATCGCGAAACCCGGGGCTTTCATGATCCTGAACCGCCCGTCGGCAACCCCATGATCGCCAGCATGACGGGCTTCGCTGCCGCCGCGCGCGAGAGCGCGCAGGGCAGCCTCGCGGTGGAGCTGAAGACCGTGAACCACCGCTACCTGGAATTCCAGACCCGGGTGCCGGAGGAGATCCGCCCGCTCGAGCCCGCGATGCGCGAGGCGGTCGCCGCGCATCTCACGCGCGGAAAGGTGGACTGCCGCGTCACCTTCACGCCGGCCTCCGCCGCGCAACGCTCGCTCGTCCCGGATGCGGATGCGCTCGCCGCGCTGCGCGACGCGTCCACGCGCGTGCTCGAGCGCTTTCCCGACGCGCGCGCGCTCTCGGTCTCGGAGATCCTCCACTGGCCCGGCGTGCTCCCCGAGTCGACGCTTTCGCCCGAGCAGGTGAAGGACGACGTGATGCAGCTCCTCGAGCACGCGCTCTCGGAGCTCGACCAGACGCGCCGGCGCGAGGGGGCCAAGCTCGAGAAGGTGCTGCGCGAGAGGCTCGCGCGCATGTCGGAGCTCGTCGTCGAGGCGCGCCCGCTCATGCCGGCCGCCATCAAGGCGTTCCAGGAGAAGCTCGCGGCGAAGATCGCCGAGGCGGCGGCCTCGCCCTCGGACGAGCGCGTGCAGCAGGAGATCGTGCTCTACGCCGCGCGCATCGACGTCGACGAGGAGATCGCGCGGCTGGGGACCCACATCACCGAATTCACGCGCGTGCTCGACCGCGGCGGCGCCTGCGGCAAGCGCCTCGACTTCCTGTGCCAGGAGCTCAACCGCGAGGCGAACACGCTGGGCTCCAAGTCCGTGGCGAGCGAGATGACGCGCATCTCGGTGGAGCTCAAGGTGCTTATCGAGCAGATGCGCGAGCAGGTCCAGAACATAGAGTGAGCGGAGAGAAATCACACAGCGGGAGCGCCGTTGGACCGGACGCCGAAGGCGCCGCTCGACGCCTTCGGGCGGGCGGCGATCTCTTCGTCGTCGTCGCACCTTCGGGGGCGGGCAAGACCAGCCTCGTGAACGAGCTGCTGCGCCGCGAGCCGCGCATCCGTCTTTCCATCTCGTACACGACCCGCGCCCCGCGCGAGGGGGAGGCCCATGGCCGCGAGTACCACTTCGTGTCGCGCGAGCAGTTCGAGCGGATGATCGCCTCGGGGGATTTCCTCGAGCACGCGAACGTGTACGGTAATTACTACGGCACGTCGCGCCGCTGGATCGAAGCCGAGCTCGCGGGGGACAACGACGTGCTCCTCGAGATCGACTGGCAGGGCGCGCGCCAGGTGCGCGCGCTGTTCCCGGAGATGGTCGGCATCTTCATCCTGCCGCCTTCCTTGGCGGAGCTGAAGCGGCGCCTCGAGGCCCGCGGAAAGGACGCCCCGGAGTCGATCGCGACCCGCCTGGCGAGCGCCCGCGATGAGGTCTCGCATGTTCTTGAATTTGAATATATAATTGTTAACGAGACATTCGACTCGGCGGTATCGGACCTGCAGGCCGTGGTGCGCGCGTCGCGCGTGGCCCGGGAACGGCAGGCCGTCCGCATCGCGTCGCTGCTCGCCGAATTCAAGTAACCGGAGACCGCGCCATGGCCCGCATCACCGTCGACGACTGCATCAAGTACATCCCCAATCGCTTCGAGCTCACGCTCGCCGCCACCAACCGCGCGCGCCAGATCGCGCTCGGGGCGACTCCGCTCGTCGAGCCCAACAAGGACAAGCCGACCGTGATCGCGCTGCGCGAGATCGCGTCGGCCAAGGTGGGCAAGGAGCTGCTCAACCCGCCCACGCCCACGCCGCCGGTGCTGTGAGCGAACGAAAAAGGGGTCAGATTACTTTTTCGGGAAGATGGCCCGATCGAAAAAGTAATCTGACCCCTTTTTCTTTCCGATGACCCCGCCCGCCCTCGGCGTCCACGCCGTCCCAGGGGCTCTCAAGCCCGGGGGGACGTCGTTGCCGGGGCCCGGGCCCGACGAGCTCACCGCGGTCCTCGGCTACCTCAAGCCGAAGGACATCGAGGCGATCGAGCAGGCCTACAGCGTCGCGCGCGCCGCCCACTCGGGGCAGTACCGCCACAGCGGCGAGCCGTACATCACCCACCCGCTCGCGGTGGCGAAGATCCTCGCCGAGTGGCACCTGGACGCGCAGGCGCTGATGGCGGCACTCCTGCACGACGTCGTGGAGGACACGCCGACCACCAAGGCGGAGATCGCGCGGCACTTCGGGAAGGCCGTCGCCGAGCTCGTCGACGGCGTCTCGAAGATCGACCGCATCGAGTTCGCGACCCTGCAGCACGCGCAGGCGGAGAACTTCCGCAAGATGCTGCTCGCGATGGCGCGCGACGTGCGCGTGATCCTCATCAAGCTCGCCGACCGCCTGCACAACATGCGCACGCTCGAGGCGGTGCCGCCGGAGAAGCAGGAGCGCATCGCGCGCGAGACGCTCGACATCTACGCGCCGATCGCCAACCGCCTGGGCCTCATCTCGCTCTACTACGAGCTCGAGGACCTGGGCTTCAACTACCTGCACCCGACGCGCTTCAAGGTGCTGGAGAAGGCGCTGAAGAAGGCGCGCGGCAACCGGCGCGACGCC
>DATIVM010000509.1:0-2672 GCA_035465975.1 Usitatibacter sp. | reverse complement strand
CACGTCGAGGTGCTCACCCACCTCGAGCCGCTCGAGGACCCGAAGAGCTGGGACGACCCCGAGAAGCCGCTGGCAGGGACGTAGGGACGATGCTGATCGAATGCACGCCGCGGGGGCTCTACTGCGCCGCGGGCGACTTCCACATCGATCCCTGGCAGCCGGTGGAGCGCGCGGTGATCACGCACGCTCACGCGGACCACGCGCGGCCGGGAAGCGCGCGCTACCTGTGCGCGGCGCCGGGGCTCGCCGTGCTGCGCGCCCGCCTGGGCGCGGAGGCCGCGATCGAGGCGCAGCCCTACGGCCGGCCGATCGACATCGACGGCGTGCGCGTGTCGCTACATCCCGCCGGGCACGTGCTCGGGAGCGCGCAGGTGCGCGTGGAGGCGCGCGGCGAGGTGTGGGTGGTTTCGGGCGACTACAAGCTGCAGCCCGATCCGACCTGCGCGCCGTTCGAGCCGCTGCGTTGCGATGCCTTCGTGACGGAATCGACCTTCGGCCTGCCGATCTACCGCTGGAGCGAGCCGGCGCGCACCGTCGAAGCGATCGGCGCCTGGTGGCGCGCGAACGCCGACCAGGGGCGCGCGAGCGTGCTCTTCGCCTACGCCTTCGGGAAGGCCCAGCGCATCCTCGCCTCCATCGATCCCTCGACCGGGCCGATCCTCGTGCACGGCGCGGTCGACGCCATGGATCGCGCCTATCGAGACGCCGGCGTGGCGCTGCCGGAGACGAAGGTGGCGATCGAGCTCGAGAAGGGCTTCGATGTCTCGCGCGCCCTCGTGGTCGCGCCGCCCTCCGCGCAAGGCACGCCCTGGCTCAAGCGCTTCGGTGACTACTCCGACGGCTACGCGTCCGGTTGGATGGCGATCCGCGGCGCGCGCCGGCGCATGGCCGTGGACCAGGGCTTCGTGCTCTCCGACCACGCGGACTGGCCGGGGCTCAACCGCGCCATCGAGGCGACCGGCGCCTCGCGCGTCTACGTGACGCACGGCTACACCGCGCCGCTCGTGCAATGGCTGCGCGAGCGCGGCCGCGAGGCGATGGCGCTGGAGACGCGCTTCGAGGCCGGCCCGGGCACCGAGGCATGAAGCGCTTCGCGGCGCTCTTCGACGCTCTCGACGCGAGCACGCGCACGCGCGCGAAGACCGACGCGCTGGCGGCCTACTTCGCCGCGGCCGAGCCCCGGGATGCGGCGTGGGCGGCGTGGTTCCTCACCGGGCACCGCCCGCGGCAGGCGGTGCCGGCCCGGCGGCTGCACCAGTGGGCCGCGGAAGCCGCCGGCATCCCGCCCTGGCTCTTCGAGGAGTGCTTCGACAACGTGGGCGACCTCGCCGAGACCATCGCGCTCGTCCTGCCGCCGCCCTCGCGCGCGAGCGACCTGCCGCTGCACGCGTGGGTGGAGGAGCGGCTGCTGCCCCTTCGCGGGCTCGCGGAAGCGGAGCAGAAGGCGCGCCTCCTCGGCTACTGGGACGAGCTCGCGGGCACCGCGCGCTTCGTCTTCAACAAGCTCATCACCGGCAACTTCCGCGTCGGCGTCTCGGCGCTGCTCGTGATGCGCGCGATCGCGCAGGCCTCCGGCGTCGAGGCGAAGGTGGTCGCGCACCGGCTGGCGGGCGAGTGGTCGCCCAGCGCGGAGCTCTGGCGCAGCCTCGTCGCCGAGGCCCACGGGGAGACGGATCGCGCGAGCCCGTACCCGTTCTTCCTCGCCCATCCGCTCGAGGGCGGCCCGCAGTCGCTCGGGGAGCGCGAGGCGTGGCTCGCCGAGTGGAAGTGGGACGGCATCCGCGCGCAGCTCATCCGCCGCGCGCAGGCGACCGCGCTCTGGTCGCGCGGCGACGAGCCGATCGCGGGACAATTCCCCGAGCTCATGGCGGACGCGCAGCGCCTGCCCCATTGCGTGATCGACGGCGAGATCCTCGCGTGGAAGGACGGACGCGTGATGCCCTTCGCGGCGCTGCAGAAGCGGCTCGGGCGCAAGAGCCCGGGCGCGAAGATCCTCGCCGAGGCGCCGGTGGTCTTCCTCGCCTTCGACCTCCTCGAGTGGGAAGGGGAGGACTGGCGGGCCCGGCCGCTCGCGGAGCGCCGCCGGCGCCTCGAGGATGCGCTGCTCTCGATTCCCGGCGGCACGCGCTTCCGCGTCTCCTCGCTGGTGCGCGCGCCCACGTGGGAGACGCTCGCGATCGCACGCTCGCACAGCCGCGAGCGCGGCACCGAGGGGCTCATGCTCAAGCGCGCCGCGTCGGCCTACGGCGTGGGGCGCCCGCGGGGCGACTGGTGGAAATGGAAGGTCGAGCCCTACACCCTGGACGCCGTGCTCATCTACGCCCAGAAGGGCCACGGCAAGCGCGCGAGCCTCTACACCGACTACACCTTCGGCCTCTGGAACGGCGGCGAGCTGGTGCCCTTCGCGAAGGCGTACTCGGGCCTCACCGACGAGGAGATCGGCGAGGTCGACGCCTTCGTGCGGCGCAACACCCTGGAGCGCTTCGGGCCGGTGCGCGTCGTGAAGCCGGAGCTGGTGTTCGAGCTAGGCTTCGAGGCCATCCAGCGCTCCACGCGGCACAAGTCCGGCATCGCGGTGCGCTTCCCGCGCATGCTCCGGATGCGCAAGGACAAGGCGGCCTCCCAGGCGAACACCATCGACGACGCCCGGGAGCTCGGGAAAATGGGGTCAG
>DATIVM010000508.1:0-7816 GCA_035465975.1 Usitatibacter sp. | reverse complement strand
TCGGCGTCGTAGCGCACGCCCACGACCTTGCCCTCGTCCGTGATGAGGTCCCCGAGGTCGACCTGCGGATGGCGCGCGACGACCTCGCCGAACGCACGCTTCCCGGGGTCGTAGCGGTAGATCGCGGTCCGGTCCTCGCCGTGGTAGGCGCCGACGTAGAGCGTCCTGTCGTCGTCGGCCACTGCGAGCGGCAGCCAACCGGGAGATTGCGAATCGAACTCGTCGAGCTTTTGCCACGGCGCGTCCTCGCCCGTCCGGTAGTAGATGCGCGTACGGCCCTTGCCTTTGGCGGCCAGGGCGCGCGCGACGCCGTGGTTGTCCACGACCCAGCGCTCATCCTCGGCGGTGTCGGGCTTGCCCAGGCCGATGTTGGTGCGGCGCCCGGATCGCGAGTTGACCCGCACCAGCGCTCCCATCTGGCGCCCGAGGCGGTCGAAGGTCATCTCCTGGGCGATGAAGTCGTCCCCCTCGCCGGGCAGGAAGCGCACGATGCGCAGGCCGTGCCCGATGGCGGACATGCCCGACTCGAGCTTCTCGTCGATGCCGTTGCCCTCGGCGAGCTGGCGGACGTCGCCGCCGTCGACGTCGATCGCGAAGAGCGCGCCGCCCTGGTAGTCGAACACCCGCGTGGCGAGGCTGCCGGTGGCGAACATCAGCCGCTTGCTGTTGATCCAGCGAAACCACACCACGTCCTTGCCGTCGAAGGCGGTCAGCGCGTGCGCCTCCTTGGGCGGCACGTCGAGCACGACCAGGTTCTGGCGCCCCTTCACCGGCGAGAGCGCGGCGATGTGCTGCCCGTCGGGCGAGATCCCCATCGCGGCGTAGCGCGGCAGCCGGAAGAAGTCCTCGATCGGTGTGGCGGCGTGCGCGGCGCAGGCCGCGAGCAGCCCGAAAAGGAAGACCCGGATCCCGATGGCACCGTTTTTCTTCATGTGACACCTCCCCGGAGATGCGCGCGAGCTTAGCGCGTGTTCGACTCCGGCGGGAAGTGTTCCACCGGGATCGCGGGCGCGGGTTTCCAGCCCTTCCTGCGGTGCTCGGCGACGACGGTGGTGAAGATCCCCCCGCGCACGAAGAACTTCGCGGTGAGGCGCATGAACCGCGGCTTGGTGGCGCGCACCAGGTCGTCGAGGATCCGGTTGGTCACGTCCTCGTGGAAATGGCCCTCGCTGCGGAACGACCAGATGTAGAGCTTGAGGCTCTTCAGCTCCACGCAGGCGCGGTCCGGCACGTAATCGAGGAAGAGGGTGGCGAAGTCCGGCTGCCCGGTCTTGGGGCACAGGCAGGTGAACTCCGGGATCTGCATGTGGATCGCGTAGTCGCGGTCCGGCGCGGGGTTGGGAAAGGTCTCGAGCGCCTTGGAAGAATCGGCCATTGGCGGGGCAGTGCGTTCCGGTAAAATCCCATTCTACTGAATGGCGCAGCGGTCGATGGCGCCTCGAAAACAAGCACTTACCCTCGAGCGTCTCCCCCTTGCGACTCACATCGGTCAAGCTTGCCGGCTTCAAGTCCTTCGTCGATCCGACCACCATCGCCGTTCCCGGGCAGCTCGTGGGCGTGGTGGGGCCCAACGGATGCGGCAAATCCAACGTGATCGACGCCGTGCGCTGGGTGCTCGGCGAGTCCTCCGCGAAGCAGCTGCGCGGCGAGCACATGCAGGACGTGATCTTCAACGGCGCCGCGGACCGCAAGCCCGTGGGGCGGGCCTCGGTCGAGCTGGTGTTCGACAACTCGCTGGGGCGCATCGGCGGCCCCTGGGCGGGGTACTCGGAGATCAGCGTGAAGCGGGTGCTCTCGCGCGAGGGCGATTCCAGCTACTACGTGAACGGCCAGCACGTGCGCCGGCGCGACGTCCAGGACATCTTCCTCGGCACGGGGCTCGGCCCGCGCGCCTACTCGATCATCGAGCAGGGCATGATCTCGCGCGTGATCACCTCCAAGCCCGAGGAGCTGCGCGTGTTCCTCGAGGAGGCGGCCGGCGTCTCGAAGTACCGCGAGCGGCGCCGCGAGACGGAGCTGCGCCTCGAGGACACGCGCGAGAACCTCTCCCGCGTGGGCGACATCCAGGCCGAGCTCGGCACGCAGATCGAGCACCTCGCGCAGCAGGCGGAGGTGGCGGCGAAGTACCAGGAGCTGCAGGCGCAGCTCGCGCTGAACCACAACCTGCTCGCCTTCACGCGCCTGCGCGAGGCCGAGCAGGCGCGCAACCGCTTCGCGAACGAGGTGCAGAAGGCCGGCGTCGCGCTCGAGGCGGAGATGGCGAAGCTGCGCGAGAGCGAGCGCGCGCTCGAGGAGCTGCGCAACTCCCACTACGAGGGGACCGACAAGCTGCAGGAGCTGCAGGGCGAGCTCTACGCGGCCAACGCCGAGGTGCAGTCCCTCGAGCAGGAGATCAACTTCCTCGGCGAGAACCGCCGCCGCATGGGCGCGCAGATCGAGGCGATCGGCGCCGAGGCGTCCGAGGTGGAGCGGCGCATCGCCGAGGCGCAGGGCGAGGGCGAGCGCTGCCAGGCGGCGATCGAGGCGGCGCGCGCCGCCATCGCCGAGCGCGAGCGGGAGCTCGAGCGCGCCCGCGAGGCCCTGCCCGCCGCCGAGACGCAGGCTGCGCGCGCCGCGGCCGAGGTGCGCGCCGCCGAGGCCGAGATGAACGCGGCCGAGCAGGCGCAGAGCGTCGAGGAGACGCGCGAGTCGCACGCGCTGCGGCTCCTCTCGCAGATCGAGGCGCGCAAGAACCGCCTCAAGCAGGAGAACATGGCGCTCGTCTTCCCCGAGCCGGAGAAGCTCGCGGCGCTGGAAGCCGATCGCGGCTCGGTCGCCGCCCGCATGGCGCAGCTCGAGCGCTCGCGCGAAGAAGCCGAGGCGCGCGTGCCGGCGCTCGAGCAGCAGCGGGCCGGGGCGACGAGCCGTTTGCACGAGGCGACGCGCGAGCTGGCGGGACTGGAAGCGGCGCTCAACGCGCTCGAGGCGCAGCAGGCGAAGCTCGACACGAACGCGAAGCTCAAGGAATGGATCGAGGTCCACCACCTCGAGCGCGCCGAGCGCCTGTGGCAGGCGATCCGCGTCGAGGCGGGCTGGGACGACGCGGTGGAGGCGGCGCTGGGGGTGCGCCTCAACGCCGCGCGCCTGGGCGACGACTCGCAGGCCGCCGAGCTGCTGCGCGATCCGCCGCCGGGCAACTTCGCGGTGTTCCTCGAGCGCGGCGTGGCCGAATCGCCCGCGGCCTCGGGGCACCTGGTGCCGCTCGCCTCCGTGGTCGGAAGCGAGCGGCCGGGCGTGGCCGCGTACCTGCGCGACGCGCTCGCGAACGTATTCCTGCTCCCCGAGGGCGAGGACGGCACGGCGCTCGCGCGCGTGCTGCCCCCGGGCGGGCTGCTCGTCGAGCGCCGGGGACACCTCTTCGGCCGGCAGGGCATCGTCTTCCACGGCCCGCAGTCCGAGCTCCACGGGGTGCTGCAGCGCCAGCGCGAGATCGAGGAGCTGCGCTCGCGGATCCCGGGGCGCAGCCGCGAGCGCGCCGAGGCCGAAGCGGCGCTGCATCGCCTCGAGGAGGAGGTGCGCGCGGCGCAGGAGGAAGCGCGGCGCCTCGCCGACGAGGCCAAGGGCGCGCGCGAGCGCGACCACGCGCTGGAAGTCGAATACCTGAAGCTGCAGCAGAGCTCGGAGCAGTCGGCGCGCCGCCGCGAGGCGATCCGCGCGGAGCTCGCCGCGATCGAGGAGGAGGAGGGGCGCGAGCGCCTCGAGATGCAGGAGGCGCAGCACGCGATGGAGCAGGGCGCGCGCACGATCGAGGAGATCGTGCAGCGCCTGCAGGCCCTCGAGGAGGACGCGAAGGCCGCGCAGTCGGCGCTCGCCGGCGCGCGCAGCGCCATCTCCGAGGCGGAGCGCTCGCTCTCGGAGGCGCGCTTCCAGGAGCGCAGCGCCCACGACAAGGCCGGGGCGCAGGCCACGCTCGTCGTGTCGCTGCGCGAGCGGCTCGAGGCGCTCGCCGCGAACCGCGAGAACGCGGCCGCCGAGCTCGGCAAGCTCGACGAGGGCAACGTCCGCGAGCGGCTGCAGCAGGCGCTCGGGGTGAAGGCGGAGCGCGAGCGGGTGCTCGCCGACGCGCGCGCGGGCCTCGAGCACGTGACCGAGCGGCTGCGCGCGATCGAGGAGTCGCGGCTCGCCGTCGAGCAGGGGCTCAATCCCCTGCGCGAGCGGATCACGGAGCTGCGCATCAAGGAGCAGGAAGCGGCGACCCACGCCGAGCAGTACGCGCAGCAGCTGCAGGAGGCGGGCGTCACGCGCGAGGAGATGGCCGAGCAGATCGAGAAGCGCGTGCGCTCCTCGGGCATGCAGGCCGAGATCAACCGCCTGAACGAGGAGATCGCCGCGCTCGGGCCGGTGAACCTCGCCGCGCTCTCGGAGCTGGAGAGCGCGCGCGAGCGCAAGGCCTTCCTCGACGCGCAGGCGACGGACCTGCGGCAGGCGGTGGAGACCCTCGAGGCGGCCATCAAGCGCATCGACCGCGAGACCCGCGAGCTGCTGCAGGAGACGTTCGACATCGTCTCGCGCAACTTCAGCGAGATGTTCCCGGCGCTCTTCGGCGGCGGGCAGGCGAGCCTCAAGCTCACCGGCGAGGAGATCCTGGACGCGGGCCTGCAGGTGTTCGCGCAGCCCCCGGGCAAGAAGAACCAGTCGATCCAGCTCCTCTCGGGAGGCGAGAAGGCGCTCACCGCGATCTCGCTCGTGTTCTCGCTCTTCAAGCTCAACCCGGCGCCCTTCTGCCTCCTCGACGAGGTGGACGCGCCGCTCGACGACCCGAACACCGAGCGGTTCTGCGAGCTGGTGCGGCAGATGTCGGCCCAGACCCAGTTCCTCTTCATCACCCACAACAAGATCACCATGGAGCTCGCCAACCAGCTGATCGGCGTCACCATGCCGGAGCCGGGCGTCTCCAAGATCGTCGAGGTGGACGTGGAGGCGGCGATGGAGCTCGCGAAGAAGCAGGCGGCGTGATGCGCGGGCCCGTCATCCCCGTGGAGACGGGGATCCAGCCACGCCTTCCCGCCTGCGCGGGAATGACGGACCTATGAGCCGGCTCCAGCTCGGCCTCATCATCGCCGGCGCGATCGCGATCGTCGCGGTGATCCTCTACAACATGTGGCAGGAGCGGCGCGCGCGGCGCCGCGCCGAGCGGGCGTTCGGCGGCGGCGCGGGCGACGCGCTGTTCGAGGAGACGAAGGACGGCGAGCGGCGCGAGCCGACGTTCGGCCGCCTTCCCGGCGACGAGGAGGAGGGCGAGACCGTGCTCGCGCGCGCGAAGGCGCAGCCGTTGCCGGCGGCCGAGGAGCTCGCCGCCGTGGGCGGCCCCGAGGCCGAGATCTCCGCGCGCATCGACACCGTCGCCGTGATCCTCGCCGACGACCCGGTGTCGCGCGAGCAGCTCGAGCCGCTCGAGTCGGCGCTTTCCGGCCACACCGCCCCGGTGCACATCGAGGGCATCGTCGACGAGCAGTGGTATCCGGTGGCGACCGCGCCGCGCGGGAGCTGGCGGGAGCTGCGCGTGGGCCTGCAGCTCGCGAGCCGCAAGGGCCCCGTGGCGCAGGAGGAGATCGAGGCCTTCAACGCCGCGATCGCCGACTTCGCCGCGCAGGTGAACGCGGTCTCGCAGCGCGAGGCGCCGGCCACGGCGGCGGCGCGGGCGCGCGAGCTCGATACCTTCTGCGCCGACACCGACATCGAGGTCGCAGTGAACGTGGTGGGCCAGTTCGGCGCCACCTTCTCGCTCGCCCGCGTGAAGCAGCTCGCGCTCGACGCGGGCCTCGCGGAGACCGCCGCCGGGGAGCTCGTGCGCTACGCCGACGACGGCACGCACGCCTACGCGATCCGACGCTTCGACGAGCCGAACGCGAAGCCCTCGAGCCTGCACGTTTCCGGGCTCACCTTCGCGCTCGACGTGCCGCACGTCGCCGACGCGACCGCCATGCTGGGCGAGATGTTCGAGCTCGCGGCGCGCCTCGCGGGAACGCTCGGCGGCCAGCTCGTGGACGACAACCGCCGGCCGCTCACAGAGACCGGGCTCGCTTCCATCCGGCGCTCGCTGGAGGCCGTGGTGGGCGAGATGGACGCCCACGGCATCCCGGCGGGTAGCCCGCTCGCTCGGCGCCTCTTCTCCTGACCGGACGGAGGTGAGCGCCGTGGAGCCGCGCGCGCCTCGCGATGCGCAAGTGAAGGCGGAGAAGCTGCGCCGCGAGATCGAGCGCCACAACCGCCTGTACTACGTCGAGGACGCGCCCGTCATCTCGGACGCCGAGTTCGACCAGCTCTTCGACGAGCTGGTGCGGCTCGAGGCCGAGTACCCGGCGCTGCGCGCGCCCGATTCGCCGACGCAGCGCGTGGGCGCCGCGCCGAGCACCGCGTTCGCGGAGGTAGCGCACCGCGTGCCGATGCTCTCGATCAACAACGGCTTCACCGACGAGGACGTGGAGGCGTTCGACCGGCGCTGCCGCGAGGCGCTCGGCGTGGCGAACGTGGAGTACGCCTGCGAGCTCAAGTTCGACGGCCTCGCCGTGAACCTCGCCTACGTGGACGGCCTCTTCGTGCAGGGTGCGACGCGCGGCGACGGCGCGAAGGGCGAGGACGTCACGCCGAACCTGCGCACCGTGCGCTCGATCCCTCTGCGCCTGGAGATGCGCCATGCGCCGCGGCTCCTCGAGGTGCGGGGCGAGGTGATCATGCTGCGCAGGGACTTCGAGGAGGTGAACCGGCGCGCGCTCGAGCGCGGCGAGCGCACCTTCGTGAACCCGCGCAACGCCGCGGCCGGGGGGCTGCGGCAGCTCGACCCGAAGCTCACCGCCCGGCGCAAGCTCTCGTTCTTCGCGTACGGCGTGGGCGCGGCCGAGGGCTTCGACCTGCCGGCGAGCCACGCGAAGCTGCTCGACCGCCTCGCCGAGCTGGGCTTTCCCGTCGCGAAGGACCGGCGCGTCGCCCGCGGCGCCGCCGAGCTCCTCGAGTTCTTCCGCGCGGTGGGCGAAAAGCGCCCGCGCCTGCCCTACGACATCGACGGCGTCGTCTACAAGGTGAACCGCTTCGCCGAGCAGGAGCGCCTGGGGTTCGTCTCGCGCGCGCCGCGCTGGGCGCTCGCGCACAAGTTCCCGGCCGAGGAGGCGACCACGGAGTTGCTCGACATCCAGGTGCAGGTCGGGCGCACCGGGGCGCTCACGCCGGTCGCGCGGCTGAAGCCCGTGTTCGTGGGCGGGACGACGATCGAGAACGCCACGCTGCACAACGAGGACGAGATCCGGCGCAAGGACGTGTGGCGCCGCGACACCGTGATCGTGCGCCGCGCGGGCGACGTGATCCCCGAGGTGGCGGGCGTGGCGAAGAAGGGGCCGCGCGAGAAGCGCGATTGGTTCGAGATGCCGGGCAAATGCCCCGAGTGCGGCTCGGCCGTGGTGCGCCTCGAGGACGAGGCGGTCGCGCGCTGCACCGGCGGCCTCGTATGCCCCGCGCAGCGCAAGCAGTCGCTGCTGCACTTCGCGCAGCGCCGCGCCATGGACATCGAGGGACTCGGCGACAAGCTCGTGGACCAGCTCGTCGACCAGGGCATCGTGCGCACGCCCGCCGACCTCTACCGGCTGGGGCTCGCGCACCTCGCCGCGCTCGAGCGCATGGGCGAGAAGTCGGCGCAGAACCTGGTCGCCGCGATCGAGAAGTGCAAGGACACGACGCTCCCCCGTTTCCTCTACGCGCTCGGCATCCGCAACGTGGGCGAGGTCACCGCCCGCGACCTCGCGCGGCATTTCGGCACGCTCGACGCGATCATGGACGCGAGCGC
>DATIVM010000507.1:0-13351 GCA_035465975.1 Usitatibacter sp. | reverse complement strand
TGCACCTTCGCGCAGTTGCGCGCAACTGCGCGACGGGCGAAAATAAAGCCCTGAAATATCGCCGTTTCCGTAACCGCGAAGCCACGTAAGAACGGGCGGCCGGACCCCTTCAGACCGTTCGGGACGTAGAGGCCGGAGGTTCGAATCCTCTCACCCCGACCATTCTTTTCTCTTTCGCCACTCGTGCTTGAGCCGTCAGGCACCGGTGCGTATTGGCGGCTGATGAAGGCAGCGCTCGTCGACTCCGTGCAATGTGCAGGCATATTTCGCAGAAGTCCTGCCAGGTATGGGAACGGGGCTCCGCGCCGAAGCTAACGCCCTGCGCGAGGCGAAACACGATAGCGTGCTGGCGCCCATGAGGATCAGCGCGTAGACCATCGCGTCCTTGCGCCCGCGCCCGTCGGCGATCCGGTCAGGCCGGTTGCGACAGCCGGCTCTGCGCGAGTTGCGCCGCGAGCTTCACGGTTTCCCTCGCCAAGGGCGTGAGCGGGCGCTGCGACGATGTGGCGAGCATCAATCCGATCGAAAGTCGCGGGCGCACGATCGGGCGCGGCACGAGCGAGAGCCGCAGGGGGTGGTGGCGGATCGCGTTGATCGGAAGCACGGCGTAGCCGTGTCCCTGCGCGACCAGGTCGAGGATCGACGGGATGCCGTCGATCTCGAGCGCCACGTTGATCCGCGCGCCGACGCTCGCGAGCTGCGTTTCGACGTGCATGCGCACCGCGTGCGGCTGGCTCGGGACGATGAGGCCATGGCGCGGCAGGTCGCGCAAAGCGATGGGCGCGCCGAAGCGCGGCTTGCGGGCCGGCACGGCGCAAGGGCCGATGAGGAACAGCGGCTCCGAGACGAGCGGCGTGGTCTCGATGAGGCGCGACGGGACCGGGTTGTACACGAGGCCGATGTCGATCCGTCCCGAGGCGAGCCACTCGAGGACGTACGTGCTGAGCCCCTCGACGATGCCGAGCGTCGCCTTGGGAAACCGCTCCTTGAACCGGTCCACCAGGGGGGATGCGAGATTGCGCGCCACGCTCGGCGGCGCGCCCACGATGGCGTGGCCGACCGGCGCCCCGCGCATCTCCTCGAGGTCTTCGCGGGCGCGCTCCACCTGGTTGAGGATCCCGCGGGCATGATCGAGGAGGCGGCGCCCCGCCTCCGTGAGGCTCGCCCCTCTCCCGTTGCGGCTGAGCAGCGACTGTCGCAGCTCCACCTCGAGCTGCCGGACCTGGCGGCTGAGCGCGGGCTGCGCGACGCCGAGAAGAGCGGCGGCCCGCGTGAAGTTGCCGACCTCCGCGACCTGCACGAAGTACGCGAGCTGACGCAGATCCACGGCCGGGCCCACCTTCCGATGAAATGCCGAGATGTTATACCTGATAGACGTGAAATGCCATTTTCGTCTCCCTTTCCCCGCGCAACAATGCGCCATCGAGGAAACAGGAGCGCCCGGCGAGGCGCGGCGGGGGACGCCATGCAGGAGATCGGGATCGCAGGGAATGCGGCCAGCGCCGCGCGGCAGACGGCGATCCCGTGCATGTACTTTCGCGGGGGCACGTCGCGCGGCCCGTATTTCGCGGAACAGGACCTGCCCGCGGATGCTGCGTTGCGCGACCGCGTCCTCCTCGCCGCGATGGGCTCGCCCGACGCGCGGCAGATCGACGGCCTCGGCGGAGCCCACCCGCTCACGAGCAAGGCGGCGATCGTGCGCCGCGGCAGCGGCGGCGTGGACCTCGAATTTCTCTTCGCGCAGGTGCTGATCGAGGAGCCGCGCGTCGACGTCACGCCGAACTGCGGGAACATCCTCGCGGGCGTCGGGCCGTTCGCCCTGGAAAGGGGCATGGTGAAGCCGGCGGGCGACCGGACCACGTTGCGCATCCTCACGCGGAACACGGGAATGGTCTGCGACGCGACGATCGAGACGCCGGGGGGGCGCGTGCGCTACGACGGAGACGCGCGCATCGACGGCGTGCCCGGAACGGCCGCGCCGATCCGCATTCGCTTCCTGGACACCGCCGGCTCGGTGTGCGGAAGCCTGCTCCCCACGGGAAATGTGGTGGACCGATTCGCGCTGGATGGCGGCACGGTGGAAGCCACTTGCATCGACAACGGCATGCCGGTCGTCATGGTCGCCGCCTCGGACCTGGGGGTCACGGGCCACGAGACGCCGCGGGAGCTCGACGCGAACGAGCCGTTCAAGCGTCGCCTCGAGGCGCTGCGGCTGGTGGCCGGCGCGGCGATGGGGCTCGGCGACGTCGCGAGCAAGGTGGTGCCGAAGATGACGCTCGTGGCCGCGCCGCTCGGCGACGGCGCTTTGTGCACGCGAACCTTCATCCCGCGCGATTGCCACGCCGCGATCGGCGTCCTGGGCGCGGTGAGCGTGGCGACCGGGTGCGTGATGCCCGCCTCCATCGCGCATCGCGTTTCCCGCCTGCCTCCGGGCACGTGCAAAGTGATCTCGGTAGAGCATCCCACGGGCGAGATGTCGGTGGAGGTGGAGCTGGATGCCGCGGACCCGCAACGCGTGCTGCGCGCATCGCTGCTGCGCACCGCGCGGCTCATCATGCGCGGCGAGGTGATGATCCCCGCATCGGTCTGGGATGGCAGGACAGGAAGGGCGCGCGACGCATGATCATCGATTGCCACGGGCATTACACGACCGCGCCGCGCGCGCTGGAACAATGGCGCACGCGCCAGGTCGACGCCTTCCGCGCCGGCGCGGATCTTCCCCGCGCGAAGGACCTGCGCATCGGCGACGACGAGCTGCGGGAAACGCTGGAAGCCGCGCAGCTGCGCATCCAGCGCGAGCGCGGGATCGATCTCACCATCTTCTCGCCGCGCGCGAGCGCCATGGCGCACCACGTGGGCGGCTTCGAGGTGAGCCTCGCATGGTCGCGCGTATGCAACGACCTGATCCATCGCATCTGCACGCTCTATCCGGCCCATTTCGCGGGGGTGTGCCAGCTCCCGCAATCGCCCGGCGTGGCGCCGGCGCGATGCGTCGAGGAGCTCGAGCGCTGCGTCCTGGAGCTCGGATTCGTCGGCTGCAACCTGAACCCGGACCCTTCGGGTGGCCACTGGAAGGACCCGCCGCTCACCGACCGCTGCTGGTATCCGCTCTACGAGAAGATGGTGGAGCTCGACGTCCCGGCGATGGTGCACGTGAGCTCGAGCTGCAACCCGTGCTTCCACGCGACCGGCGCCCATTACCTCAACGCCGACACCACCGCGTTCATGCAGCTGCTCACCTCCGACCTGTTCCGCGATTTTCCCACCCTGAAGCTCGTCATTCCCCACGGAGGCGGAGCCGTCCCCTACCACTGGGGCCGTTTCCGCGGCCTGGCCCAGGACTTGAGGCGCCCGCCGCTCGCGGAGCTGCTGCTGAACAACGTCTTCTTCGACACGTGCGTCTATCACCAGCCGGGGATCGACCTGCTGCTCAAGGTCATTCCCGCCGACAACATCCTGTTCGCCTCGGAGATGCTGGGAGCCGTTCGCGGCATCGACCCGGAGACCGGCCGCCATTACGACGACACGCGGCGCTTCATCGAGGCGGCCGCGCTCGCCCCCGTGGATCGGCGCAAGATCTTCGAAGACAACGCGCGGCGCGTGTACCGCCGCCTGAAGCTCCCGGAATCCGTCGAGGTGACGCCATGAACCTGCGGGTCCTCCGCTCCATGCGCCGCATGGCGCTCGCCGCCCTCTGGATGGCATCGAGCGCGCTGGTCCCGCTTGTGGCACCGGCCATGGCCGCGGCCTCCTACCCCGCCAAGCCCATCCACATCGTCGTGCCGTTCGGCGCGGGCGGCATCGCCGATCTCACCGCGCGCACGGTCGCGCAGAAGATGTCCGAGACCCTGGGGCAGGCGATCGTCGTGGAGAACCGCCCGGGCGCGGGCGGCGTCGTCGCGACGCAGGCCGTCGCCCGGGCGCAGCCCGACGGGTACACGCTCCTGCTCATGTCGAACGGGAACGCGGTGAGCGTGGGGCTCTTCAAGTCGCTTCCGTTCGACACGGTGAAGGACCTGGTGCCGGTCTCGACGCTGGGGTACTTCGACCTCGCCGTGATCGCGAGGAGCGATTCGAAGTTCCGCGACCTGCGCGACCTGGTGTCCTATGCGCGCGGCAATCCCGGCAAGGTCAACATCGGCACGATCAATGTCGGAAGCACGCAGAACCTCGCGGGAGAGCTGCTGCGAATCCGTTCCGGCATCGACGCGCAAATCGTCCCGTTCGGCGGCACGCCGGCGCTCGTCTCCGCGGTGCTGGGCGGCTCGGTGGACGCCGCGATCGAGATCGTGGGCCCGGTGATGTCGCAGATTTCCGCCGGCAAGCTGCGCGCGCTCGCGGTGATGGGCGCGAAGCGCCGCCAGGAGATGCCCGACGTGCCGACAGTGATCGAGAGCGGCATCCCCGATTTCGAGGTCGCGTCGTGGAATGCGCTCGCCGTCCCGGCCGGGACGCCCAAGGAGATCGTCGAACGCTTGAACCGCGAGATCAACGCGGCGGTCGCGGCGCCGGAAGTCCGGTCACGGCTCTCGAAGATGGGCGTCGACGCCCGCGGCGGCACCCCCGAGGAGGCGCGCGCGCTCCTCGAGAGCGAGATCCGTCGATGGAGCGACGTGATCGAGAAGGCCGGCATTCCACGGCAATGAAGACGATCGCGCCTCCGCATCCGGATCCGCGCAAGCCCGCGTTCGCGTTGCCCGACGGCGCGTGCGATGCGCACTGCCACGTCTTCGGCCCCGCGGCGCGCTTTCCCTATGCCGCCGGGCGCCGCTACACGCCGCCCGATGCGCCGGCGGAGAAGCTCGCGGCCCTGCATCGCCATCTCGGCGTCTCGCGCGCGGTGCTGGTGCAGGCGAGCGCGCACGGCACGGACAATCGCGCCATGCTCGACGCGATCGCGCGCGATCCGGCGAGGCTTCGCGGCGTCGCGATGGTGGAGGCCACGATCTCCGACGCCGAGCTCGCCGCCCTGCATGCGGGCGGAGTGCGCGCCGTCCGCTACAACTTCGTGCGCCACCTGGGCGGCGCTCCCGACGACGCGACCATCCGGCAGATGGCCCGGCGGATCGCGCCGCTCGGCTGGCACCTGGTGCTGCACCTGGACGCCGAAAACCTGCTCGAGCACCGCGATTTCCTGCACCGCCTCCCGGTACCGTTCGTGATCGACCACATGGGGCGCGTGAACGCCGATGACGGACTCCTCCAGTCGCCGTTCCGGCGCCTCGTCGAATTGCTGCGCGACGGGCTTGCATGGGTCAAGGTGAGCGGCGCGGAGCGCGTCTCCCGCGCGCTCGGCGATTTTCACGATGCCCTTCCCTTCGCCGAGGAGCTCGTCGCGACCGCGCCGGACCGCGTGCTCTGGGGAACCGATTGGCCGCATCCGAACGTGCGCGAGATGCCGGACGACGGCGCGCTCGTGGACCTGATCCCGCGGTTCGCGCCCGACGAAGCGCTGCGCCGCAAGCTGCTCGTCGACAATCCCTCGCACCTGTACTGGAGGGAATGACCATGAAGATCGAGTCGCTCGGGTTGATCGGTTTCGGCGAGGTCGGCTCCCTCTTCGGGGCCGCGCTCTCCGGCCGGGCGCGGGTCTCCACATACGACCGGCTGCTGGACCAGGAACCCGCATCGAGCGCGATGCGAGAGCGCGCGATCGCGCGCGGCGTCGCCGTCGCGGAATCCCTCGGCGAGCTGCTGGCCGATTGCCAGGTCGTGATCTCCGCGGTGACGGCGAGCGAGGCGCTCAACGTCGCGCGCGACGCGGCGGCGCGGCTCCGCAAGGGCACCTGCTACCTCGACGTGAACTCGGCGTCGCCGCGCACGAAAGCCGCGTGCGCCGAGCGGATCGACGGCGCCGGTGGGCGATACGTGGAGGCTGCGGTCATGGCGCCGGTCGCGCCCTACGGCCTGCGCGTTCCGATGCTGCTCGGCGGCGCCCACGCCGCGGAATTCGCGCCGGCCCTTGCCGCTCTCGGCTTCGAGGCGAAAGCCGCTTCGGAACGGCTCGGCGCGGTGTCCGCCATCAAGATGTGCCGCAGCGTCATGGTGAAGGGCCTGGAGGCGCTCACCATCGAGTGCTACATCGCCGCGCGCGCCTACGGCGTGGAAGGGCCGGTGCTCGCTTCGCTCGCCGAGACGTTTCCCGCCATCGATTGGGAACGGCAGGGCGACTATTTCTTCGAGCGCGTGCGGCGTCACGGGCGGCGCCGGGCCGAGGAAATGCGCGAGGCGGCCGCGACCGTGCGCGACATCGGGTTGGATGGATGCCTGGCGCAGGCGACCGCACAGCGCCAGCAATGGGTGGCCGATCTTGCCGACGCCGGCGTGTTCCGGCGCGCCGGCGGGCCGTGGCAGGACACTGCCGATGCGGCGATCGAGTCGATGCGAAATGGCAATGGGATGGAGGACAAAGATGCGAAATAGACGCTGGTTCCCGGGACTGCGGGCGGCACTCGCCCTCGCGGCGTGCGCGGTCGCGTTCGGCGCGTCCGCCGAGCCGTGGCCGTCGAAGCCGATCCGCCTGATCGTGCCGTTCCCGCCCGGCGGCTCGACGGACATCCTCGCGAGGCCGATCGCGCAGAAGCTTTCGCAGGCACTCGGCCAGCAGGTGATCGTGGACAACCGCGGCGGCGCCGGCGGCACCATCGGCGCCGACCTCGCCGCCAAATCCGCGCCCGACGGCTACACGCTGCTGATGGGCCATATCGGGACCCTCGCCGTCGCTCCGTCGATCTATCCCCATCTCGCGTACGACCCGGTGAAGAGCTTCGCGCCCGTGTCGATGGTGGCGACGGTCGCCAACGTGCTGGTCGTGAATCCGTCGGTGCCGGCGAACACGGTCGGCGAGCTGGTCGCCTATGCCAAGGCGCACCCGGGCAAGATGAGCTACGGATCCGGCGGCAACGGAAGCGCGGCCCACATCGCGCTCGAGCTCTTCAAGCAGCGCACCGGAACGGACATCGTGCACGTGCCCTACCGCGGCACTTCCCCGTCGGTGACGGATGTCGTGGGCGGACAGATCGCGATGACCATGACCGGCGTGCCGCCGGTGCTGCCCCTCATCCAGGCCGGCCGGCTCAAGGCGCTCGGCGTCTCGAGCCTGCAGCGGGTCGAGGCGCTGCCCGATGTGCCCACGATCGCGGAATCGGGCGTGAAGGATTTCGAGGCGACGCAGTGGTACGGGATCGTGGCGCCGGCCGGCACTCCCGAGGCCATCGTCGCGAAGCTGAACCACGAGTTGCGCGAGATCCTGGGCAGCCCGGAGATCCGCGAGCGCATGAAGTCGATCGGCGCGGTCCCGTCCCCGACGACGCCCGAGGAATTCGCGCGCCACATCCGAACGGAAACGGATCGATGGCGCGCCGTGATCCAGGGCGCGCACATGAAGGCCGGTTGATGCAAGCCGAAGCGCCGCTCGCCACGCCCACGAACCGATCGACCCAGGAGAGACCCGTGCCCGCCTCGAACCCGATCCGCCTCCTCGCAGCCTTCCTCGCGCTTCTCGTCCTGCCGTTCCTCGCGGGCGCGCAGGAGCCCCACGCTCCCGCGGGCAAGGTCCGCATCGAATGGCTGGGGCAGTCCGCGTTCCGCATCACGACGCCGGGCGGGAAGGTCATCCTCACCGATCCCTGGCTGAGGAAGGATCCGCTCACGCCGGCTCGCTACAAGGATCCCGCGGACCTCGGGAAGATCGACCTCCTGCTCGTGACCCACGGGCATTGGGACCACATCGCGGATGCGCCGGAGGTCGCGACGCTCAACCACATCCCGCTCTACGGGCCGGGCGACCTCAACATGACGCTCACGACGCTCGGCGTGCTTCCGCCCGCGCAACTGCCGCGGTTCAACAAGGGCGGGACCATCGAGCCGCTGCCGGGCATCAAGGTCACCGCGACGCACGCCGAGCACTCTTCGGTTTTCGTCTGGCACAACCCGCAGACCGGAAAGAACGAAACGCATACGGGCGGCGAGCCGGTCGGCTACATCATCGAGCTCGAGAACGGATTCCGCATCTACCATATGGGAGACACGGGCGTCTTCGGAGACCTGCGCTTCATCGCCGAGCGCTACAAGCCCGACCTCGTGCTCATCCCCATCGGCGGGCATTTCACGATGGATGCGACCGATGCGGCGTACGTCCTGCGCGAGCTGATGCATCCGAGGTTCGCGATTCCGATGCACTACGGCGCGAATCCCCTCGCGAAGGGAACGCCGCAGCAGCTCCTCGACGCGCTCGGGGAATCGAAGACCCGGGTGATCGTGCCCAAGCCGGGCGAAACGGTGGAGTTCTAGACACGCGCTTCCACGGAACCGGGGCCTTTTCGGCGCCCGGCGGGGAGTCGCGTCCCAACAAAAGACATCAGGGAGGGAGAAAATGGGGAAAGCGATTGCAGTGGCAGCTTGCTGTGCGCTCGCGGCCGCGTTCGCGCAGGCCGCGCGTGCCGAAGGCGAGGATGCGGTGTCGCTGTACGGGTTCGTCAATGCGGACGTGGAGTCGGTAAAGGCCACCGGCGGGCCAGGCATCCCGGAGCGTACCCGCGTTTCGAACAATCTCACCGTGCTCGGCGTGCGAGGGACCGAGCGCCTCGGCGACGGGCTCAAGGCGATTTTCCAGCTCGAGACGTCGTTCCCGGTGGACGCGCCCCCGCCCATCTTCGGCGGGCGGGATTCCGGGGTCGGGCTCGTCACGCCTGCCGGCACGGTGCTGGCGGGCATGTGGATGACGCCGTTCAAGTACGGGACCAACTTCCTCATCGACCCGTTCGCGAACAATACGATCGCCGGGATCAACGGCATCATGGGCAACGGCTTCGCGCTCGGCGGGAACGCGTCGGCCACCTACAGCTTCGACCGGCGCCAGATGAACTCGCTGCAGTACTGGACGCCGGCGCTCGCCGGCTTCAGCGCACGCGTGATGTACGGAGCGAACGAGGAGAAGGCGGCAGGCCGCAACCCGCAGATGGGCTCGGCGCTGCTCTCGTACTCCCACGGCCCGCTGTATGCGGCGTTGGCGTGCGAGCGGCACGACGACTACTTCGCAACCGGGACGCGAGACCAGGCATGCCGCATCGCGGGCATGTACAAGCTCGGCACGCTCAGCGTGCGCGCCTCGTACGAACGCCTGCGCTACGAGCCGACCGTCGCAACGCATGTGCAGCGCAATGCCTGGATGCTCGGCGCGGTATACACCTTCGGCCCCAACATCCTTCGCGCCTCCTATGTGAAAGCGCTCAAGAGCACCGGGAATGCGACGGTGGCCGTGGGCGGCATCGGCGCGCCCGGGGGCGACACCGCTGCGAAGCAGGCGGCCCTGAGCTATGGCTATGCGCTGAGCAAGAGAACCGAGGTCTATCTGTTCTGGGTGCGCATCGACAATGGCGCCAAGTCGGCATACAACGTACCGACGAATCCGCTGCCGGGCCTGGTCGCGGGCGAAGATCCGCAAGGCTTCGGGATCGGGATGAAGATGCTCTTCTGAGACGCGCGTCGCGGTCTCGGAGCCACATCAAGTCCGGAGGGCAACACATGGCGATCGGATTTCGCGTTCTCGGCCGCGCCACGCCGGGGGACCCGGCGCTCCTCGAGCGGCTGCGCGCGCTGCCGGTTTCGAACGTGAGCGACAACATGTCCCGGGCGACGGGCGCGCGGCTGCGGCCGTTCCACCGCACGGGGACGATGGTGGGCACCGCCTTCACGGTCAAGACGCGGCCGGGCGACAACCTCATGGTGCACAAGGCGATCGACATCGCCGGTCCGGGCGATGTCCTCGTCGTCGATGCCGGGGGAGCGCTCGACAATGCCATCGTGGGCGAGCTGATGGCGTCCTGGGCGCGAAAGCGCGGCCTCGCCGGCTTCGTGATCGATGGCGCGATCCGCGATTCGGATACTCTCGCACGCGGCGATTTCCCGGTCTATGCGGCCGGCGCGACCCACCGAGGGCCGTACAAGGACGGGCCGGGAGAGATCAACTCGACCGTGACGGTGGCAGGAATGGTGGTGCAGCCCGGCGACCTCGTTTGCGGGGATCATGACGGCGTGCTCGCCATTCCGGCCGCGGACGCCGAACGCATCATCGCGGCCGCGGAGACGCAGCACCGCAGGGAGCAGGCCGCGCTCGCGCAGATCGCCGGTGGAACCTACGATCGCAAATGGGTCGACGAGGCGCTCTAGGCCCGGGGTTGCGACATGTCGGGTGAAAGGGGCTGAAATCGCGAGCGGCCGAAGGCCGCGGCGCTTCGTTGGCATCTCTCCGGACGCTTACGCAACGGCAGCGGGAGGCCAAATCCCGGGCCAAATTCGAGGATTCGCGGGGATTCAAGAAGGTCCGTGTTCTGGCGCTTTCGCTCGGCGGCTTCCCCTTCGATCCTCTCCACTCCCTTCGTTGAGCGGTTCGAATCCTCTCACCCCGACCATTTCGAGGGGGAACGGTCCCTTCGGATCGTTTCCGTTTTCTTTCGGCGGTTGGCGATCATCCGGGGAATCGTCCGGTGCCAGCGGCAGCCGCACGATGAAACGGCTTCCGTGGCCCGGCCCCTCGCTTTGCGCGGCGACGCTGCCGCCGTGCATTTCCACCAACTGCTGCACGAGTTGAAGCCCGATGCCCAGGCTGGGCTCCTTGCTCGCCGCGGGCGTGTCGAGCTGCATGAACATGTCGAACACGGCTTGCAGCTTGTCCGCCGGAATCCCCTCGCCCTGGTCCGCCACATCGAGCACCGCCTGCTCACCCTCGCGCCGCAGGCAGAGGCGGATCTCGCGGCCCGGCGGCGAGTACTTGGACGCATTCACCAGCAGGTTGCTTACCACCTGCACGAGGCGCACGGCATCGCCACGGACCCGTATGGGCGCCTCGCCCAGGCTCGTCGCCAACGGCTGGTGGCGCTCGCGAAGGCGCTCGGCGCAGGACTCGAGCGCCTCCTGGGCGATGCGGCGAAGGTCGACGCGCTCGAGCCGCAATTCCAGCTTGCCGCGGCCGATCCGCGACACGTCGAGCAAGTCCTCGACGAGGCGCACCACGAGCCGGATCTGCCGCTCCATCATCGCGAGGGCCTGATCGGGCTTGGCGCCCTCGGGAAGCCGCCGCACGACCTCCGCCGACATGCGGATCGCCCCGAGCGGGTTGCGCAGCTCGTGGGCCAACGTGGCGAGGAACTCGTTCTTGCGTCGGTCGGCGATCTTGAGCTGCTCTTCGGCCGACTTGCGCTCGCTCACGTCGATGGCTGATGCGATCACGTGCGTGATGCGGCCGTCGGAGTCGCTGAGCGCCGCCATCTGGAAATCGATCCATCGCGGTCCGCCATCCGCGAGCCGGATGACGGTGTCGTAACGCACGCGCTCGCCACGCAGCGCGCGCTCGAACGCGCCGCGCAGCTGCAAGCGCGACTCGTCGCTCCACCACGCGCAGTCCCAGAACTTGAGCCCGATCGCATCGGCGGGCTGCTGGCGCGCCATGTCGGGCGGCGCGTGGTTCACGAGCAGCAGGTTTGCCTCGCGATCCAGCACCGCGACGAACGGCGTGAGCGCCTCGAGCACGCGCCGCACGAAATGCTCGCTTTCGCGAAGCGCCTCCTCGGCCCGCTTCATGTCCGTGATGTCGGTGCTCGTGCCGAACCACTGCACGACTTTGCCGTTGTCGTCCTTCACCGGAGCGGTGCGGCTCAGGAACGGCCGCAGGATGCCGTCCGCCCCGCGCAGCGCAAGCACCATCTCGAAGGGCTCGCCTTCGGCGATGCAGTGCCGCCACCGCCGCGCCGCCTCGCGCAGGGTCTTGCGATCGCACACGCGGCGCCAGGCCAGGTCCCGCATGCGCTGCGGCGTCATTCCGGTGTATTCGTACCAGCGGCGGTTGTACCAGGACATCCTGCCGCGCGCATCCGCGACCCAAGCGAGCTGCGGCATCGACTCGGCGAGCGACCGGAACTGGCGCGCCTGGGCTTCCCGCGCCCTGCGCATCGCGGCTTCGCGCTCGGCCACACGCGCGCGCTCGTGCGCACGGTTCAGTCCTTCGGCGAAGAGCGCGACGACGCAGCCCGTGAAGGCGAAGACGATGAGCGAGATGCGGTCCGTGCGGCTCGCGACCTGCAACGAATAGCGCGGCTCCATCCACAGGAACATCACGAATGCGGACGAGAGCCCCGTGGCGGCGATACCGGCTTTCGCTCCGCCATAGAGCGCGGCGAGCTCGACTGCGAGGAAGAACGTGACGAACCGGTTATGGTCGCGCAACGGGTCCAGGAACGTCGCGCGAACGGCCTCGGCGCAGATCACCATCGCCAGCGCGAGGATGAACCACATCCGCTCGCGCTCCGTCTTCGATACGGAGGTGCGGAAGGCCGGGCCCGTGCGCGCGACCACGGTCATCGCGACGAGCAGGTAGATCGATCCGACGTACTGCATCGCCCAGCCGATCCACGTCACCGCGTCGCCGCTGTCGCGCTGCAGCGCGATGCCGACGAGCCCCTCGGCGAACAGCAGCAGCGACAGCGCGAACCAGAAATGGAATCGCTCGCCGGCAGGGCGCGTCACCTTCGCGAGCACCGCACCGAGCGCGAACATGGTCGCGGTAGATCCGAGCATGATCTGCCGCACCGGCGTCGCGCCCGCTCCCTCGATGAAGAACGGCGGAATCCACGCGGTCTTCACCAGGTAGTACGTGAGCGCGACGCCCGCGCCCGCGCCCGCCCACGCGACGGCGAGCGAGGCGCCCCGGTGCCGCTCGATCGTCGCGCCGCGATTGGCGCCGATGATGGCGCCCACGTACAGCATGGACGTGAACCATGCGCTCAGGCTGTACATCGCGACCGCGGTGCCGGCGCCGTACACCGCCAGCGGATTGGCGAGAGCCCAGACCGCAGCGCCGGCCGCGACGAGAAGCAACGCCGTGGCGCCATGACGAACGAATCCAGCCGCGGCGACCGCCGCCGTGGCAATGGCGAGCGCGGTTCCGAACGCGAAGTTGAGCGCGACGAGCAGGGCGGGCGAATCGAGCTGCCAGCGCGGCTTCGCGATGACGCTCACGAGGATGAGCCACGCGCCGATCGCCAGCGGCGAGGCGGCCATCGCGCGCGGGAGCGCGGCCGCTCGCCAATGCCTTGGTGCCGGCGTCGGGGGGAGGGGCGTATGCATGTCGTGATCAGCCTTCGAATGGTAGTCAACCACGAAGCGGCAAACGCCCGTTGCGCATCGTCAAGGCGCGGCATTGCTGACCAGTACATCCGGAACTGACTGCATGGGCCGCTACCTGACCGGCCCTCGTTCCTATCCAACAACTGGCACATCCGGCTTACCGGCCAGATCGGCCGGTGGCGCGCCGGCTTCTCGCTGCGGGTGGATCACTTGCACCTTCGCGCAGTTG
>DATIVM010000506.1:0-5674 GCA_035465975.1 Usitatibacter sp. | reverse complement strand
GGGTGCGGTCATCGTCGGATCCATCCTCGGCGCGGTCAGTTGCGTTCGATCTCCAGCGCGAGCCCGACCGAGGCCCATTGCTCGCGCTCCTGCTCCAGGGCGAGGTCCACCAGCGTGTGGTCCTGCAGCCACCGTGAGTCGGCCTCGAGGCGGAATCCTTTCGCCTTGCGCGCCGCCTTCATCTTCGGCAGGTCCAGGGTGCGCCGGCTGCGATAGAAGATCACCGCGAGGCGCAGGCAGAAGGCGAGGGCGGCGAGGCGCGGGTCGTCGTCGAAGGCGGCGCGCATCTTGGAGAGCTTCCCGCGCTGGGCGAGCACCAGGTTCGAGAGCCACCCCTGCTCCTGGCGCGAGAAGCCGGGCATGTCGGCGTTCGCGAGGATGTAGGCCGAGTGCTTGTGGTACGCCCCCTGCGCGATCGAGATGCCGATCTCGTGCAGCCGCGCCGCCCAGTCGAGGAAGTCGGCGAGCGGCAGGAGCTCCCCGGTGCGCTCGTCGAGCTGGCGCAGCAGCTCCTGGGCGAGCGCGGCGGCGCGCTGCGCCTGGACGATGTCCACGTGGTAGCGGTGCACGAACTGGTCCACGGTGACCTCGCGGATGTCGCGATGGTGCACGCGGCCGAGGAGGTCCCACAGGACGCCGTCGCGCAGCGCCCCCTCGGCGACCGTCATCTCCTCGAGCCCCAGCTCGTCGAACACGCCCGACATGATCGCGACCCCTCCCGCGACGACGGGCACGCGGTCCTCGCGCAGCCCCGCGAGCGAGAGCTTGCGGAAGTCGCCCGCGGCGACGAGCTGGTCCTTCAGCCACTCGAGCCCCTCGGCGGTGATGGCGCGCGGGGAGCGGCCGTTCTTCACCAGCACCTCGGCGATGGAGCGCGCGGTGCCCGAGGAGCCGATCGCTTCCTTCCAGCCGGTCTTCTCGAAGCGCGTCGCGATCGCCTGCACCTGCTCGCGCGCGGCGAACTGCGCCTGCCTGAAGGCCTTCTTCTCGATCCGCCCCTCGGGGAAGTAGCGCGCGGTGTAGCTCACGCAGCCCATGTAGAGGCTTTCCATCGCCTTGGCGCGCAGCTTGTTGCCGATGATGCACTCGGTGGAGCCGCCGCCGATGTCCACCACCAGCCGGTTGTGGGCCGCCAGGGGCAGCGAGTGCACCACGCCGAGGTAGATGAGGCGCGCCTCCTCGCGGCCGGGGATCACCTCGATCGGGAAGCCGAGCGTCGCCTCCGCGCGCCGCAGGAACGCGACCGCGTTCTTCGCGACCCGCAGCGCGTTGGTGCCGACGACGCGCACCGCCTCGCGCGGCATGCCGGCGAGCCGCTCGGAGAAGCGCTTGAGCGCGGCGAGCGCGCGCTCCTGCGCCGCGGCGTCGAGCTGCTTGTCGGCGGTGAGGCCGCTGCCCAGCCGCACCGTCTCCTTCATCGAATCGAGGGGGTAGAGCTGGTCGCCGGCGACGCGCGCGATGGCGAGGTGGAAGCTGTTGCTGCCGAGATCGACCGCGCCGAGGGTGTTATATTCCATGGATGAAGCGGGGCGCCGCATGACGAGCCCGGCGTCCGAGTATCGCACAGTTCCCCCGCGCCACGGCCGTCACGGAACCGTCACGCACCGCCGCTACGCTCGATGGCCAAGAAGCCCAAGGCTCGCTCCCAGCGCGTGTCGCGACATTCGCCGCAGCACTTCCTCAACCGCGAGCTGCAGGCCCTCGAGTTCAACCGCCGGGTGCTCGCGCAGGCCGAGGATCGCGGCGTCCCGCCGCTCGAGCGCCTGCGCTTCCTGTGCATCGTCTCCTCGAACCTCGACGAGTTCTTCGAGATCCGGCTCTCGGGCGTGAAGGAGCAGATCAAGCTCGCCTCCGGCGCGGCGGGCCCCGACGGCCTCACGCCGCTGCAGGTCTTCCGGCAGGTGGCGGCCCGCGCGCAGGGCATCGTGGAGATGCAGTACCGCCTCTTCAACGAGGAGATCCTGCCGACGCTCGCGAAGGAGGGCATCCGGTTCCTGCGCCGCTCGGAATGGAACGCCGCGCAGCAGGCCTGGGTGCGCGACTACTTCTTCCGCGAGATGATGCCGGTCCTCACCCCGATCGGGCTCGACCCGGCGCATCCGTTCCCGCGCGTCTTCAACAAGAGCCTCAATTTCGCCGTGGAGCTCGAGGGGCGCGACGCGTTCGGGCGCGACTCGCGCGCCGCGATCGTGCAGGCGCCGCGCGTGCTGCCGCGCGTGATCAAGCTGCCCGCGCCGATCGCGCACGGGCCCAACGACTTCATCTTCCTCACCTCGGTGCTGCACGCGCACGTGGCCGAGCTCTTCGCCGGCATGACGGTCGTCGGGTGCTACCAGTTCCGCGTCACGCGCAACTCCGACTTGTTCGTCGAGGAGGAGGAGGTGAAAGACCTGCGCCAGGCGCTGCAGGGCGAGCTTCCGCAGCGCCACTTCGGAGACGCGGTGCGCCTCGAGGTGGCCGACGGCATGTCCGAATCCATGACGCGCTTCCTCCTCTCGCAGTTCGGCCTCGAGGGCGACGACCTCTACGTGGTGCAGGGACCGGTGAACCTGGTGCGGCTCATGAACATCCCCGAGCAGGTGAGCCGCCCCGACCTCGAGTACCCGCCGTTCGTGCAGGGCCTGCCCAAGCCCCTCGCGAAGGGCCGCGACCTCTTCGACACCATCCGCAAGGGCGACGTCCTGCTGCACCGGCCGTTCCAGTCGTTCGCGCCGGTGATCGAGTTCATCCGCCAGGCGGCCGAGGATCCGCTGGTGGTCGCGATCAAGCAGACGGTGTACCGCACCGGCACCGACTCCGTGATGATGCAGACCCTCATCGACGCCGCCGCCAACGGCAAGGAGGTCACCGTCGTGGTCGAGCTCATGGCGCGCTTCGACGAGGAGGCGAACATCAACTGGGCCGCGCGCCTCGAGGAGGTGGGCGCGCACGTGGTCTACGGCGTGGTCGGCCACAAGACCCACGCGAAGATGGCGTTGGTGGTGCGGCGCGAGGAGGGGCGGCTGGTGCGCTACTGCCACCTCGGCACCGGGAACTACCATGCCCGCACCGCCCGCTCCTACACCGATTTCGACCTCCTCACCGCGCGCGAGGCGATCTGCGCCGACGTGGCCGAGGTCTTCCAGCAGCTCACCGGGCTCGGCAGGGCGACGAAGTTCAAGCACGTGTGGAGCTCGCCGTTTTCGCTGCACGCGAAGATCGTCGAGGCGATCGACGCGGAGGCCCGGCACGCGAAGGCGGGGAAGCCCGCGCGCATCGTCGCCAAGATGAACGCGCTCCTCGAGCCGGACGTGATCGAGGCGCTGTACCGGGCGTCGCAGGCGGGCGTGAAGGTGGACCTCCTCGTGCGCGGCGTCTGCGCGCTGCGCCCCGGCGCGCCGAAGCTCTCCGAGAACATCCGGGTGCGCTCGATCGTCGGGCGGTTCCTCGAGCACAGCCGGGTGTTCCATTTCCGCGCGGGGGGCGAATCGAAGGTGTACCTCTCGAGCGCCGACTGGATGGACCGCAACTTCTTCCGCCGCATCGAGCTGTGCTTTCCCGTGCTCGACGCGAAGCTCAAGCGGCGCGTCGTGCGCGAGGGGCTGGAGCCGTACCTCGAGGACAACACCCAGGCCTGGGACATGCAGCCGGACGGGAGCTACAAGCGCGCGAAGCCGGGGCGCGCGAAGCCGCGCTCGGCGCAGCAGGAGCTCTTGAAGATGCTGGCGAAGCCGCCGGAGATCGTCGCGCCGAAGCCCGCGCGGCGCGCGCGCGCCAAGAAAGCCTAGTTCAGTCCCAGAATTTCCACCACGGCGAGCTCGCCCGGTTCCTGCCCTGCGCCGTGAGCCTGTCTTCGGGGTAGTTCTTCGCGAGCACCTTCTTCGCGTCGTCGCGCAGCTCCTTGAGGCCCATGCGGTCGTACGACTCCACCATGATCTCGAGGGCCTCGCGGCGCGAGGACGAGTGCGGGAAATGGACGATGCAGTCCTGCGCGCGGTTGGCGGCGGCGAGCCAGGCGCCGCGCAACATGTAGTAGCGCGCCACCTTCACCTCGTGGCGCGCCAGCGCCTCGATGAGGTAGGCCATGCGGCTGCGGGAATCGTCGGCGTAGCGGCTCTCCGGGAAGCGGGTGACCAGCTCCTTGAAGGTCTCGAAGGATTCGCGCGCCGACTTGGCGTCCCGGTCCGCGAGGTCCTGCTTCACGATGCGGCCGAAGGGGCCGAGGTCTTCCTTGAAGTTGGCGAGGCCCTTGAGGTACAGCGCGTAGTCGACGTGCGGGTGGTTCGGGTGCAGCTTCATGAACTTCTCGGTCGCGGCGATCGCCTGCGCCGTCTCGTTTTCCTTGTAGTACGCGTAGGCCACCTCCAGCTGCCCCTGCTGCGCGAAGCGGCCGTAGGGATACTTCGACTCGAGCTGCTCGTAGAGCTTGGCGGCCTGCTCCCAGTTCTTCTCGTCGAGCTGTTCCTTGGCCGCGTTGTAGAACTGCTCCGCGGTCCAGTTCTTGTGCTCGTCTTCCTTGTTGCCGAAGAGACCGCAGCCGGCGAGCGCCGTCGCGAGGAGCAGCGCGGCCAATGCCGTTACACTTCGAGTCATGGCGAATCCCGGGTCGAGAAGCGCGAATTATACCGCGGGGGAGGGCGGCATCCCGCGGGTGCACCTCACCATTCCGCTCGAGATGGCGGGGCTGCGGCTCGACCAGGCGCTCGCCCGCCTCCTGCCCGGGGAGTCGCGCAGCCGCCTCGCCCGGCTCATCGAGGAGGGGCACGTCACCGTGGACGGGGAGGCGGCCGCGTCGCGGCGCAAGCTGAAGAGCGGCGAGGCGGTCGACGTGGACCTGGTCGCGCGCCCCGCGGACGCCGCCTTCCGTCCCGAGGCGATCGCGCTCGCCGTGGTGTTCGAGGACGAGGACCTGCTCGTGATCGACAAGCCCGCGGGCCTCGTGGTCCATCCGGGAAGCGGCAACTGGGCGGGCACCCTGCTCAACGCGCTGCTGCACCACGCGCCCGCCACGCGCGAGCTCCCGCGCGCGGGCATCGTGCACCGCCTCGACAAGGATACGAGCGGCCTCCTCGTGGTCGCGAAGAACGAGCGCGCGCAGGCCGACCTCGTGCGGCAGCTCCAGGCGCGCAGCGTGAAGCGCGCGTACCTCGCGCTGGTGCGAGGCCGCATCGAGGGGCCGGGGACCGTCGATGCGCCGATCGGACGCCACCCCGTGCAGCGCACGAAGATGGCGGTGGTGGAAGGCGGCAAGCCCGCGGTGACCCACTACCGGGTGCGCGAGGCCTTCGAGCGCCACACGCTGCTCGAGTGCGACCTGGAAACGGGCCGCACGCACCAGATCCGCGTGCACCTCGCCTCCCTCGGCCATCCGCTGGAGGGCGATCCCGTGTACGCCGGGCGCGGCCCGAAGCGCCTCGCGCGGCAGGCGCTGCACGCGTGGAAGCTCGCCTTCCGCCATCCGCGCACGGGCGAGACCCTTCGCTTCCTCTCGCCGGTTCCCGCGGACCTGCAGGCATTGCTGGAGGAGCTTCGCGAGCCATGAGCTGGACGGAGCGCATGCGTTCGAGGCTCGGCGCGCACGGCGCGCATTGGGTGGTGCCCGATTGGCCCGCGCCGGCGACGGTGCACGCCTTCGTCACCACGCGCGCGGGCGGCGTGAGCGAGGGCGAGTACGCCTCCATGAACCTCGGCCTGC
>DATIVM010000505.1:0-15355 GCA_035465975.1 Usitatibacter sp. | reverse complement strand
CTGTTCCCCTATGAGGAACGACCATATCTAAAGTGGAACGAGCTGCGCCAAAGAGTATCGGCAAGGCCCCCGCTTCGTCAAGAAAAAAGCATCGCTCGTGCGGCAAAAAAGCAACACTCACGCGGCCGCCGCCTTCGGCGGCAGCTCGGCGAGCTCCGCCTTGTACGCCTCGTCCATGCGCGACTGCAGGCCGTGCCTGGCGAGCGCCTCGGCGAACATCCGGCGGACCTCCGGCGACTCGTCGGCGTAGTCGATCTGGTCGCCTCCCAGGCGCTTGCTGATCCAGGCCTTGGGCACCCCCTGGGCATTGCGGATGGCGACCCCTTCCTGCTTGAAGGCGAGGTAGCGCGCGGGGGTGGTGCCGGTGTTGAAGTGCTGGTGGAACCACATGTTGGGCGGGGTGATGAGCGTGCCCTCGCGCCACTCGTAGCGGCGCGCTCTCTCGCCCTCCGGCCACATCAGGCTGAAGCCCTCCCCGCTCATGACGATCACGTACGCGCCGGGGCCGTGCGCGTGGGCCTTCTTGTACGTCCCCACCGGGAACTGGGAGATGTGGCTGTTCATCGAGCCCTTGGCCATGTTGAAGCGGATGTGCCCCCCGCCCGCCCCGCGCTCCTTGGCCGCGATGAGCGGCAGGTTGACCGCGTCGGCGACGAAGTTCGTGTCGAGGAGGAGCCCCTTCTGCTCGCCCTTGTTGGCGAAGTAGTCCGGCTCGCCGCTGAAGCGCTCCCTGAAGTCGTGCTTCGTGCCGAACACGAACTCCAGGTCGCCGAAGGCGTTGATGATGGCGGGCGCGTTGGTGACCGAGACGAAGCGCGCGGCGTCCTTGCCCGAGGTGTTGAAGTGCTGGTGCATGGTGTTGAGCGGGACCGCGAAGATCGCGCCCTTCTTCCACTCGAACGTGACCCTCGCGCCGGCATCGTTCCACACGGTCGTCGACCCGCGGCCGTCGAGGACGTACACCATCTCCTCGAAGAGCTGGCGGCGCGGCGCGAGCTGCTTGCCCGGCGGGATCTCGCATACGTAGGCGTCGTTCGACGTGCGCGAGGCGTCGTGGTTGAGGAACACGCCGTTGCCGCCGCGCGAGGGCCAGGGCTTCAGCTCCAGCGCATGCAGGTTCGGCTGGTAGATCGCGCTCTGGATCTCCAGCCCCTCCGATTTCACCCAGCGCGTGTACGGCGTCTCCTTCTCGGTGGCGAACTTCTTCGCCATCTCCTCGGAGACCATCGCCGACTTCAGTTCTTCTCCTGCCATCGACTTCCTTTCAAAGAATTCCGTCATTCCCCTCTTCCGTCATTCCGCGCAGGCGGGAATCCGTGGAGCCCGCGCCTTCGCGAGGACGACGATCAAGCGGGAACCCTGAATTTTCCGGTCAGGAACTGCTCCACCAGCTCCGGCGTCACCGTGACGCCCGGCCGGTACTCGGGCGCGTCCTCGAGCTGCTCGAGGTCGTTGAGCCCCGAGTGCTTGAAGATGCGGTTCACGGCGGAGATGAGCCGCGCGGGCCGCGCGGGATCCGCGTTGAAGTGCTGGCTCGCGGTGTTCGGCGGGATGTAGATCACGTCGCCCGCCTCCCACTCGTAGCGCTTCACTTCCTTCTGCGGCGTCCAGTGGTAGGTGTCGGTGATCTCCACGTCGTAGTCGACGTGCAGGTCGTAGCCGCGGCCCTCGACCACGTAGAGGCATTCCTCGGCGAGCTGGCGGTGCTTCCCGGACCGGCTCCCCGGAGGGATGATCAGCATGTAGGCGTCCACCGTCTCCATGCGCGTGTTCATGCCCTCGTTGAGGAGGTGCTTGAGGAGCCCGTGCCGCGAGAGCTCCCACGGCATGTCCTCCGGATGGATGATCTTGCGGCGCTTGGCGTTGCGCGCGGGCGCGGCGGCCGCGTCGTCGAGCAGCGCCTGGTAGAGCGCTTGGTTCGCGGTGCCCTTCTTCCAGCTCTTCGATTCACCCCAGGCCATCTTCGGCTCCTCTTCTTCCGTTTCCTTCGAATGGGTCATCCCCGGATCGCCGGGGATCCACGTCACGCGTGGTTGTCGTCGTTCTCGTCCTCGCGCGCCCGGAACGCGGCGGCCTCGGCGCCGGGCGCGGGCTCGCCGGGACGCGGCTCCACCTGCTTCTGGAACAGCATGTTCATGAACATGAACATGGGCTTGGTCTTGAGCACCAGCGCGCGCGCCGGCTTCGTGGGGCTCGCGTTGAAGTGCTGGTGCACGCAGTTGTTGTGCACGATCGCGATGTCGCCCGCCTTCCAGTCGTAGCGGATGCCGTCGTGCACCTCGTAGCCCTCGCCGTCGAGGATGTAGAACGCGGCCTCGTTCACGTGGCCGTGCTTCTGGCTCCTGCCGCCCGGCGCGTACTCCTCGAGGTGCAGGTGGAAAAGCTGCGAGATCCCGTCCTTGGGCTCCACGTAGTGGCGGCTGTAGGTCTGCGGGCCGTCGCGGAACTTGATGTCCTTGGCCTTCCGCACGCGCGGCATGGAGCGCAGGCGCGCGAGCTCCTCCTTGAGGCTGTACTGCCCCTGGATGCCGCGCACGAAGATGCGGTCCTTCTTGCTGTGGTAGTGCGACTCGTTTTCCGCGGCCTTCTGCGGGGTCGCGACTTCGGGGGGCTTGCTCACCGGTGTATCCATGGGGATCTCCTGTTTCTGCGGGTTCCCGTCGCCACGGGAATGACGCTATACGCCGTATTCGTCGAGCTTGAATCGTTTCGGTTTGAGCATGCGGCAGAGCTCGCGGTTCAGCCCCGCCTGCGGCAGGGCCATGCCCTGCTGCGCGGCCATGGCCTGCACGATCTCCATGTCGTCCTCGGCCCAGGCCATCGTGTTCACGCGCCAGTTGCGCAGCACGTAGTTGTCCGCGCTCGAGAGCTGGAGCGCCTCGCGCAACCGCTCCACGTCCATGCCGTAGCGCTGCGCGAGCGCGAGCGCCTCGTGGTTGGCGATGAGGCAGGACCACATCACCAGGTTGTTGGCCGCCTTCGCCACCTGCGCGGTGCCGGCCTTTCCCGTGTGCACGATGTCCGTGGAGTAGCTCGCGAGCACGGGCCTCAGGCGCTCGACCTCCTGCGTCTCGCCGCCCACGAACGAGAGGAGCGTGCCCTCGTCCGCCGCCTTCCCGCCGCGGCAGACGGTGGAATCGAGCACGTGCACGCCGCGCCTCGCGCCGGCCTGCGCGAGCTCCACGACCGTCCTCGGATGGACGGTGGAGAGGATCGCGATGAGGGTTCCGGCCGCAGCCTCGCCGAGGCCGCCGCCGGGCCCGAGCAGCTCGCGCAGCTCCCGGTCGTAGCCCACGCAGACGAGGATCGCGTCGCTCGAGCGCGCGAGCGCCCTCGGGTCGCCTTCCCAGCGCGCGTTGCGGCTCTCCACGCCCGCGCGCTTCGCCGGGTCGATGTCGTGCACCGCCACCTCGAAGCCGCGCTTCGCCACGTGCCCGATCATGGGCATGCCCATGCGCCCGGCGCCAATGAAGCCCACCTTGCGGATCGCGTGGGTGCTCATCGTTTCTGCGTGATCGTGTCGATGAGCGCCGGCTGCCCGGCCTTCACCTTCGCGATCGCCCTCTTGAGCGCCGCGGCGACCTTCCTCGGGTCGTCGATCGGCCCCTCGCCGTACCAGCCCATGGAGCGCGCGAGGCCCGCGAAATCCGGATCCGGGTCGGTCATGTCCATGCCGATGTGCGCGCGCTCGACCGGCGTGCCGCGCAGCTTCGCCATGCGGATCTGGTGCTCCCAGTCGTTGTAGTACGCGCGGGTGGTGTACATGACGACGAGCATCGGGATGCGGTGCTTGGCCGCGACCCACAGGGCGCCCGCGTCGAACATGAGGTCGCCGTCGGGCTGCAGGTCCACCACCAGGCGCTTCTCCTCGCGGTGCGCGAGGGCGACGCCGAGCGAGATCCCGAACTGCGTCGCCGTGCCGAGCGAGCGCCCGGCGTGGCGGTAGGGCTTGTCGAAATTCCACAGCTTGCGCGTCCACTCCTCGAGCGTACCGGCGGTGAGCACCCAGTCCTCGCCCTGGATCGCGTTCCACACCTCGGTTGCGAGCCGCGGGAGCGTGATGGGAGAAGCGTCCCGGTCCTCGCGCGCCTGGGCTTCCCACTTCTTCCAGCGCGCCTTCGTCTTCGCGGAGACGTCGGCGATGCGCGCCCTCACCTTCGCCGCGAGCCGGCGGTCCTTGCCGATGCGCGCCTTCAGCAGCTCGGTGAGCATCGGGATGGCGAGCGTGGTATCGGCCATCACGCGCAGGTCCGCGTGGTTCATGCGCTGGTAGTCGAGCGCCCAGCTCGAGAGCTCCAGGTCGCCGAAGCCGATCTCGATCCACTTCGCGCCCGGGGGCACCACCGACTTCACCTCGCGCGTGGCGCTCACGAGCTCGGTGGTCGGCTTCTCCCAGTCGCGCGCGTCGAGGCAGACGACCAGATCGGCCTCGCGGAACGCGTCCTTGGTGAGGCTCACGTTGAGCGGATGCCGGCTCGGGAAGTTCAAGCGGCTGTCGATGTCGTACACCGGGACGCCCGCGGTCCCGGCCAGCTCCACCAGACTGTGGAAGGCCTCCGCGTCGCGTCCCGTGTACTCGGCGATGATCACCGGGCGCTCGGCCGCGGCGATCATGTCGGCCGCCTTCGCCAGGGCGGCCGGATCCGGACCGATGCGCGCCGGCACTTTCACCGCGTGCGGCGGCGGGAGCGCGATCGGATGATCCAATTTCTGCTCCTGCAGCCAGGCGTCGTAGATCATGTACACCGGCCCCTGGGGCTGCGTCATCATCACGCCGTACGCGCGCGCGAACGACTCGGGCACGCCGTCGATGGTGTGCGGCTGGTAGTCCCACTTCGTGTACTGGCGCACCGCCTCGCCCTGCCCCTGCGCGGTGTGGATCCAGTCGATGCGAGGCCGGCGCCTGGTCTCGTCCATCGGGCCGGTCGCGCCGACGATGAAGACCGGCGCGCGGTCGATGTAGGCGTAGTAGATCGCCATGTTGGCGTGCAGCAGGCCCACGAGGTTGTGCAGGATCGCGACCATGGGCTTGCCGCTCGCCTTGGCGTAGCCGTGCGCGACCTGCACCGCCGTCTCCTCGTGCTGGCAGAGCATCATCGTCGGGCGGTTCTGCCCGTAGTTCACGATCGAGTCGTGCAGGCCGCGGTAGCTCGCGCCCGGGTTCAACGCGGCGTGCGGCAGGTCGTAGGCGTGCAGCAGGTCGACGATGACGTCGGAGGCCCAGCGATCCTTGGTGGGCGACACCGGATATTCGGAGGTGCGTGTCGCCGTCCTGATCCTCGGCTTGTCGTGCTTCTTCTGCATGCTTTCCTCAGGCGGCCTTGAGAGCGATGCACTTGTCCGGATCGAGGCGGACGAAGATCGGTTGCCCCACGGGCGTGCGCAGCGACGGGTGGCGGCGCGAAAGCAGCGTCCGCTCGCCCAGCTTCACCTGGAAGTCCACGCACTCGCCGAGGAACACCTTCGCGTCCACCTTGGCTTCGCGCACGTTGATGCCGTCGGGCTTCGCCTCGGCGAGGTCCACGTCCTCGGGCCGCACGGAGAGGAGCACCTTGTCCTCGGGGCGCAGCGCGTCCATGGCGCGGACCGTGAGGTCGCCGATCTCGGTGCGCACGCGGTAGCGCGCCTCGCCCTCCTCGGGCCCCAGCACCGCGCCGTCGAGGAAGTTGGTCGAGCCCACGAAGTCCGCGACGAAGGCGCTGCCGGGACGCTCGTAGATGTCGCGCGGGTTCCCGACCTGCTGGATGCGGCCCTCGTTCATCACCGCGATCTCGTGGGAGAGCGCGAGCGCCTCGCTCTGGTCGTGGGTCACGTACACGGTGGTGATCCGGAGCTCGCGCTGCAGGCGCTTGAGCTCGAAGCGCATGCGCTCGCGCAGCTTGGCATCGAGGTTGGAGAGCGGCTCGTCGAGCAGGAGCAGCTGCGGCTCCATCACCAGCGCGCGGGCGAGCGCGAGGCGCTGCTGCTGGCCGCCGGAGAGCTTGGTCGCCTCGCGGTCGGCGAGGTGGTCGAGCTGGCAGGCGCCGAGCACGCGCATCACGCGGTCGCGGACCTCCTGGCGCGAGAACCTGCGCCCGCCCACCTCCAGCGGGAACGCGGCGTTCCCGAACACCGTCATGTGCGGCCAGATCGCGTAGGACTGGAACACCATGCCGAAGCCCCGGCGGTTGGGCGTGACGAAGACGCCCTTGGAGGACGAGAAGACGACACGGTCGTTCACGGCGATCTCGCCCTCGCGCGGCCGCTCGAGCCCCGCGATGGAGCGCAGCGTGGTGGTCTTCCCGCAGCCGCTCGGGCCGAGCAGCGTGAAGAGCTTGCCCTCCGGCACCTGGAAGGTGACGTCCTGCGCGGCCCGCACGATCTCGCCGCGCTCGTTCGGATACTCCGTGTACAGCCCCTCGACTCTCAGCACTTGGCTATTCCTCCTTGCCTGCCGTGCGGGTCACCGCAAGCGCCGATTCCCGCCGATCCAGCGCCGATGATTCGAAGAAGACGTTTCGAACGCATCGAGTCGGCATCCATGAGCACCAATGACATCGCGCTTTCATCGGCGGCCATCGGCGTTCGATCGGCGGATATCGGCGCCTTCATGTACTTTCTCCCGCCTCACTCCTTGACCCCGAACTTCTTCCCGAGCCACTGCGCGACCATCACCAGGAAGAAGAGCGCGAGGATGAACATCACGCCGAGCGCCGAAAGCTCGACGTACTGGCCGTTCTCCCACAGCTCCCAGATCACGATCGACACCACCTCCGTGCCCGGGCTGTAGAGGAGGATCGAGCTCGAGAGCTCGCGGATCGAGAGCAGCATCACGTAGATGAATCCGGCGACGAGGCCGGGCTTGAGCAGCGGCAGGATGATGCGCCAGAAGGTGGTGCCCCACGAGGCGCCGCTCATCGACGCGCTCTCCTCGAGCTCCTTGTGGATCTGCAGCATCGAGGTGGTGTTGTAGCGCAGGCCGTAGGGCATGAAGCGCGTGACGTACGCGATGAACATGATCCAGATCGTCCCGTACACGCCGATGTCGACGTTCAGGTAGAAGATCATGATCGAGAGCCCCAGCACCAGGCCCGGGAAGACGAGCGGGAGCGAGGCCACGTTGTCGAGGAGCCAGCGGCCCGGCAACCGGGTCTTCACGACGATCCAGCAGATCACGGAGGTGACCAGCATGATGATCGTCGCCGTGCCGACCGCGAGCACGACGCTGTTCACCACCGCGCTCGTGAGGCTCGGGTACGTGATTATGAAGCGGTACGGGTCGAGCGTGAGGTTGTGCAGCGCCTTCCACGACGGCACCGAGTAGAACTTCTGGAACGACGACCACAGCAGGACCAGGAACGGCAGGACGACGATGAACAGGAAATAGACGATGAAGATCCCCGCCGTGAGGAAGCGCCACGGCCCGAGGTCGATCTGGCGCGGGCGGAAGCCCTTCCCCGTCATCGTCGCGTACTTCGAGCCCCGGCTGGAGAGCCTGGATTGCAGGTACACGCCGACGCTCGTGATGAGGAGGAGCGTCACGGCGTAGGCGCTCGCGAGGCCCACCTGGCTGGGATAGCGGTGCACCGCCTCGTAGATCGACGAGGTGAAGACCTCGATCCCCACCGGAAGGCCCAGCAGCGCCGGCACCTCGAAGGACTCGATCGCGCGCACGAAGAGGATGAGGATCGTCGCGAAGATCGCGGGCCAGGTGAGCTTGAGCGTCACGCGCCAGGCCACCTGCAGCACGTTCGCGCCGCTCATCATCGCCGACTCCTCGAGCGCGGGGTCCATGGCGCGGAAGGCGGCGGACATGAGGAGGAAGGCCATCGGCGAGTAGTGCAGGCCGTCCACCCAGATCATTCCCCACAGCGAGTAGATGTCGAACAGGTGATGGTCGAGGCCGAAGAGATCCTTGAGCACCAGGTTGAGGATGCCGATCTTCGGGCTGGCGAGGAGGATCCACGACACGGTGAAGAGCACGCTCGGGATGATGAGCGGGATCACCGAGAGGCCGTAGAAGAGCGCCTTGAAGGGCGTGTTGGTGCGCTCGTTCATCCACGCCAGGCCCGCGCCCACCACGAACGAGAAGCACGAGGCGCCGATCGCGAACGTCACCGAGTTCCTGAGGAGCGCCCAGGTCTCGCTGCTGCCGTAGGCCTCGCTGTAGTTGCCGAAGGTGAAGCGCGCGGCCTTCTCGGCGGTCTGCGGCGTGAAGAAGCTCTGCCAGAGGAGGAATCCGAGCGGCACGACCGCGAGGTAGATCACCAGCGCGACGCAGGCCGCGATCACGATCCAGCCCCACTCGAAGCGGCGGCGGTCCTCGTGCGCCTGCGCGGCGATCAGCGGTGTTCCTTTATGTAGAACGTCGGTCTGCATAGGAATACGGTCGAATCTAGCACATGTGCCCGTCGTTACGTCGCCGGTTCGCGCCGAGATCCCCGCCTGCGCGGGGACTTCGTCCTGCATGTTTTCAGCAAGGCCCCCGCCTTCGCGGGGGCTTCGGACTTTCCGCTCTCTACGTCCTCAGCTTGGCGTGGTGATAGTCCCAGACCTTCCGCAGAAGGTGGGGCTTGCGCAGGTTCGCGCCGATCGTCTCCACCTCGGCCGCGGAAAGCGCGTAAGGCGTGCCCAGCGCGCGCGCCAGATACTGCCGGCGCGCCGTCTCCTCGAGGTAGATCGAGAGCACGAAGGCCTCCACGATGTCGCTCCCGGCGATCACCGCCCCGTGCGACTTCAGCATCACCACGCGGTCGGGGCCCAGCGCCGCGGCGAGCTCCTCGGCGAGCGGCTTCTGGTTGATGGAGGCGGTCTTCGGGAAGAAGCGGATCGGCCCCATCACCGCCGCCTGCATCGTCACGGGCTCGACCTTGGCGCCCGCCATGCTGAAGAGCGTGGACCAGAGCGGGTGCGTGTGCGCGACGGCGTTCACGTCCGCGCGCCGGCGGTAGATCTCGGTGTGGATGTGGAACTCCATGGGCGGCACCACGTCGCCCTCCACCGGGCGGCCGTCCATGTCGATCGCGATGATGTCGTCGGCGGTGAGCGCGCTGCGCACCGACTTCCCGGAGTTGATGAGGATGTGCTCGGTGCCGGGCAGGCGGCAGCTCATGTGGCCGTTGAAGTCGATCACCTCGGCGCGCTCCATCATGGAGAGCGCATCGGCGAGGCCCTGGCGCAGCGCCCGGCTCTCCGCCTGGGCCGCCCTCTTCGATGCGATCGGGGAACTCATGGCCGAGCCTCCCGGGACGAGTGGGGATGATGGTGGTGGTGATGATGCCCGTCGCCGTGCTCGTGGTCGTGGCCGTGCGAGTGGCCGCGCATGCGCGGACCGCGCGGGTCCTCGCTGAACACCAGCGACTTGATCGTGACGGGCACCGTGTACGAGGGCATGCGCACGCGGCCCAGGTCGACGTAGTCGAAGTCCCAGAGCGACACGCCGTCGATCACGAGCACCTGGGAGGCGACGTTCCACTCCTCCTTGAGGAGCGCGCCCAGCGAGTGCGCGATGTCGCCGTCGAGCACGAGGTAGAGCGGCTTCGCCTCCATGAGCGTCATGGGCAATGCCTCGACGATGCCGCGGGCGAGCGCCGCGATGCGCGGATAGGCGGGCGGCCCGTGCCAGCGGAACGCGAGCGCCACCTGCGCCTCGCCCTCGACGAGGTCGAAGGCCTCGAAGTGGCGGCGGATCGCCTGCGTCACGCGCGCCGCATCGATGTCGCCCTCGAGGCAGACGTCGGGCTGCAGCACCTGCAGGTTCTTGCGTGGCAGGAGCTCGCCCGGGTTCGACACGTACACGGTGTTGCCCGAGAGCTGCACGCTGTATTCGGATGCGCCGATCGCGGTCGCGCGGATGCACTCGCCCGCCGGGAGCAGCGGATAGGGAAGGCGTCCCGCATCGAGCCGCGCGCGGATCGCGAGGCCCAGGCGCCGGCCGAGGTCGCGGAAGTCGCGCGCCTCGCGGCCGTACACGTACTCGCCCACGCCGCCGGAGAACATCACGCCCGCGATGCCCTCCACGGGATCGAGCGGCTCGGTGAGCCACAGCGCGTCGATCGGGGCGGGCGTCGGGGTCACGGTGAGCGCGGCGATGAGCGCATCGGCCATCCACGCGGCGACGCGGTCGAGCTGGACCGTGCTCACGAGCTCGCCGAGTTTCCAGTCGAGCCCCGCGTTCTTCGCGAGCTGCCGGCCCGCCGGATCGAGGCGCACCAGCCTGCCTGCGGGGGACGGGTCGCTTGCTTCGTCGGACTGTGACCCGTCGCCAACCACGGCGAGGCGGCCGCCGATGTGGATCGCCGCCGTGTGCACCACGCGGCCGTTCTCCACCAGCGCGAGCTTGGTCGTGCCGCCGCCGATGTCCACGTTGAGCACCGGGCGCCCCAGGTCGTGCGAGGCCTTCGCCGCGCCCGAGCCGTAGGCGGCGAGGAGCGATTCCATGTGATGTCCGGCGGTGGCGCACACGAACTCGCCGCCCATCTCCGCGAGCACGTCGGCGATCGCCTTGGCGTTGTCGCGCCGCAGCGCTTCGCCGGTGAGGATCACCGCGCCGGTGTCGATGTTGTCGGGATGGATGCCGGCCTCGGTGTAGGCGCGGTCCACGATGTCGCCCACGGCGCGCTCGTCGATGCGCTCCTCGCTCGCGTAGGGCGTGAGCGCGACCGGCGACTGGTGCAGCGTCTCGCGCTTCACCACGAAGTAGCGGCTGGTGAGGTCCTCGGCGAGCCGGCGCATGTAGATGCGCGAGAAGATCACCTGCGTGCCCGACGACCCGATGTCGATCCCGACCGAGACGAGCTGGATGTGGTCCTGCTGCCAGAGCGCGTCGTGCTCCGGGTCGTACTCGCCGAAGTCGTCGTGGTCGTGGTCGTGGTCGAAATCGCCCTCGGCATGCGAGTGCGTGCCGTCCACGCCCATCGTGTGATCGAGCAGGGTGTGCTTCTTGGCTCCGATCGGCTCGGCCATCAGATCCTGAAGCTTTCCATCGTCTCGGGCGCGAAGAGCTCCTCGGGGTTGAGGCGCTTCTTCGACAGGCCCTGCTCGTGGTGGTAGCGCAGGAACGTGTCCAGGCACTCGCGGTTGGGCGCGAAGCCGTAGGCCCAATAGTCGTCGCCCATGAGCGAGCGCGCGTCCTCGACGTGCTTCGTGAGCCAGGGCAGCATCGTCTTCAGGGCCGCCGTGACGTAGAGATCCTCGTACGCCTCCCGCTGCGCCTGCGCGAAGGCCTTGTAGAGCGACATCGCGATCCACGGGGACTGCTCGTAGAGCGCGCGCCGGATCACGACGGTGTGCATGATCGGGAAGATCCTCGTCTTGCGGTAGTACGCCTGCTCCACCTCCATGTAGCTCTCGAAGAGGCGCTTCACGCGGTCGGGCGCGGTGCGGTAGGTCGAGGGCATGCGCGCGGTGTAGAGCGCGTCGATGTCGCCGTCGCGCAGCATCGCCGAGAGCGTCTGCGTTTCGCCGATCGGTTGGACCCTGATGTTCGCCGGAAGGTCCAGCTTGAGCTTCTCCGGGCGGCCCGGCTCCTCCTCGCCGCCGGTCCGGTAGGTGACGCCGTCCACGGGGACGCCGTACTCGTCCTGCAGGATCCCGCGGATCCACACCGGGGCGGTCATCTGGTACTCGGGGTTGCCGACCTGGCGGCCGACGAGGTCCTTCGGCTCGCGGATCCCGGACTTCGCGTTCACGTAGATGCACGAGTGCCGGAAGAAGCGCGACGGGAACACCGGGATCGCGATGAAGGGCCTCTCCGGGCGGGAGAGCGACACGGCATACGACGAGAGCGACATCTCCGCGACGTCGAACTCGCGGTTGCGCAGCATCCGGAAGAACGTCTCCTCGACCGGCAGGTTGAGGTAGACGAGGTCGATGCCGTCGGGCTGGATGCGGCCCTCGAGGAGGCCGCGCGTGCGGTCGTAGTTCCAGCAGGCGAGCGCCAGTCTCAGTCTCGACATTCGTTCATCCCTGCTAATAGAAGCTGTCGAAGTGGACCTGCGGATACGGCACGCGCTTGTCGATCAGCATGCGCTGCACCGCCTCGGCCATCGCCGGCGGCCCGGCGAAGTAGTACTCGTAGTCGTTCCAGCGCTCGCCGACAAACTCGCGCGCCTGCTCGTGCACGTATCCCTTCGCGCCGCGCCACCCGTCCGCCTGCGTCGACTCGGAGAGCACCGGATGGAAGAAGAGCCGCTCGCCGTAGCCCGGCAGCGCGCGCAGCTCCGCCTCGCCGCACAGGTCGCGCAGGGTGCGCGCCCCGTAGAACACGTGGATCGCGCGCCCGTCGAGCTTCGGCTCGCGCACGGCGCCGCGCGCGACGGAAAGCACCGGCGCGAGGCCCGAGCCGCCGCCGATGCAAACGATGTCGCGCGGGCTTTCGGCGCGCAGGTACGCCAGGCCGTAGGGTGCGTCGATCGCCACCTCCGCGCCGACCGGCACCTGGTCGAAGAGCGTGTGGGTGCCCTTCCCGCCCGGCACGCGCCGCACCATGAACTGCCAGCGGGCGCTCCCGTCGTCGACGTTCGACATGGAATAGGTGCGCGGCACCGGGAGGCCCGGGAGATAGAAGAGCGCGTACTGCCCGGGGAGGAAGCCGGGCGCGCCTTCCGCGGCGAACGTGAACTCGCGCATGTCGTGGGTGAGATCGCGCACCGACGCGAGGCGCGCGCGGAAGCGCATCGGGCGATGGACGGGCACGTTCTCCGGCCGCAGGCGCACCTTGATCGTGCAGCCCCCGCGCGGCTGCGCCTGGCACGCGAGCACGCGGTTCTTCGCGCGGTCCCGCTCGGCGAGGCCGGGCGCATCCGGCCGCAGCGACTCCACCCGGCCCTCGACGAGCTCCACCTTGCAGGTGCCGCAGGCGCCGGAGTTGCACTCGTAGGGCAAGCCCAGGCCGGCGCGCAGCCCCGCGCGCAGCAGCGTATCGTCTTCCGCGCACGGAAACGCTTCGCCCCCGGCGATGCGGACCTCGTGCATCACTCCGCCATCATCGCGCTGGCGAGCGAGGGGATGAAGCCGAGGCGCCTCGAGATGTTCTCCGCGGCGGCGACCACCGACGGGATCGTCGCCTGCACCTGCTTCTTGCTCATGCGCTGCACGGGCGCGGCGACGCTGATCGCGGCGACCACGCGCCCGCTGTGGTCGCGGATCGGCGCCGCGACGCAGCGCAGCCCCACCTCGATCTCCTCGTCGTCGATCGCGTAGCCGCGCGCGCGGATCGAGGCGAGCTCGGCGCGCAGCTTCTCCGGATCGGTGATGGTGTTGACCGTGTACTGCTTCAGGCCGTTGTCGATCACCTGCTGCACCACCTCGGGCGCCTGGAACGCGAGGAGCGCCTTGCCCACGCCCGTGCAATGCGCGGGCGCGCGCGAGCCCAGGCCCGAGGAAAGGCGCACCGCCTGGCGGCTCTCGCGGATCCGGATGTAGAGGACCGTGAGGTGGTCGAGGATCGCGAGCTGCACCGTCTCGCCGCTCGAATCGGCGAGCGCGTGGATCTCGCCCTGCGCCTCGGTGGTGACGTCCATCTTGCGGCGCACCAGCGTGCCGAGCTCGAAGAACGCGAGGCCGAGGCGGTACTTCCCGGTCTCCCTGTTCTGCTCGAGCATGTCGTACTCGACGAGCGTCGTCGCGAGGCGGTGCACCGTGCTCTTGGCGAGCCCGAGGCGCGCGGCGAGCGCGCTGATGCCCATCTCGTACTCCTGCTCCGAGAAGGCCTTGGTGAGGCGGATCGCGTTCGCGACCGACGAGAGCCGCATGCGCTTGGGCTTCGGCTTCTTCACGCGTTCCATGGCATCGTCTCCCGGGTGATGCGAAGCGCGACCGCGTACGCGGCCGCGACGGCGGCGGCCACCGCGAGGCCCAGCGCGCCGTCCCACGAATCGAGGCCCGCGTCGAGCGCGGGAAGCATGCGGCGCGCGATCGCGAGGGCCGCGATGGCGAGCGCGACCAGCGCGACGGCGAGGCTCATCACGCGCGAGGCGGCGGCCGCGCGCGCGTCGGCGGAGCGCACCAGGTGGCTCACCCAGAGGCCGTTCAGGGCGTCGGTCGCCATCATGCCGGCGGTGAAGACGAGCCCCAGCGCGAGGGCGAAGAGCCAGCCCGCGACGTGCGAGCCGGTGACCGAGAAGAGCACCGCCTGGCTGAAGGTGTCGAAGGAGAGCGCGAACGAGGCGCCCACGGCGGCGATGAGCACCGGGTGCTCGGCGCGCGTGAGCCGCCGGAGGAAGCGGCTGCGCAGGCCCACGGGGCGCACCATCTCGCCGCGCGGGGTGCGGAGCACCGCGGCGAGGTTCGCCGCGCCCAGGACGGCGAGGAACGCGATCGAGATCCAGGTGCCCGCGCCGTCGAGCCACGCCGGCACCTTCCATTCCGTGGCGACCGTGGCGACGGTCACCGCGACCAGCATCACCACCACGCCGTGGCCCGCCGAGAAGAGCAGGCCCGACCAGCGCGAGACGATCGGGCGGCGGCCGGCGTTGAAGCGCGCGAGGCCGTCGATCGCGGCGAGGTGGTCCGGATCGAGCCCGTGCTTGAGCCCCAGCAGGAAGACGACCGCGACGAGCGAAAGCCAGTGGGTGGGAAGCGCGTCCATCTATCTCTGCAGGAAGAGCTCGTTCCAGAGCTTCTCCCACTTGTCCGACTCCTCGAGGACGATCTTCGGATCCATCATCGTGAAGGGGAAGTCGTTGAGCTCGCTCTTCACCTTGGTGCTCGCGGGAACGCGCCCCATGGATTCGTAGAGCTTCTGCCCCTCGGGCGAGAGCACGAAATCGGCGAACAGCACCGCGGCGGCCGGATGGGGCGCGGCCTTCGCCACGCCGATGCCCTGCGGGCGCGCGGCGACCGGCTGCACCGGCACGAAATCGACCGGCGCGCCCTTGCGCTTGAGGCTGATGATGTTGCTGTTGTAGCAGCTCAGGCACACCGGGACCTCGCCCGCGGAGACGAGCTTCGCGATCAGCACGTGCCCCTTGCGCATGTCTGGCTTCATGGCGGCGAGCTTGCGGAAGAACGCCATGCCCTTCTCCTCGCCCATGGCCTTCACGAGCGTGGCCATCCATTCCTCGTCGGTCGCCTCGATGCCGATCCTTCCCTGCCACTTCGGGTCGAGGAAGCCCTCGTAGGTCGCGGGGATCTCGGAGCGCTTCACCTTGTCGGTGTTGAAGCCCACGACGAAGAAGTTCATGCGGTCCGGCAGCCACGGGTGCCCCGGGGGGACGGCGGCGGGCGGAAGGTCCGCGAGATAGGGCGTGTCGTAGGGCTCGAGCACCTTCTCGTTGGCGATCATGTCCATCTCGGGCCCGTTGGTCTCGATGACGTCCACGGCATCGCGGTGGGCGCGGGCCTCGGCGACCGTGCGCTGCACCACCTTGTCCGA
>DATIVM010000504.1:0-3872 GCA_035465975.1 Usitatibacter sp. | reverse complement strand
CCCGCGTCCGTCGAGGAGCTCCGCGAGGTACACCACCTTGCCCGGCAGCGCCACGCCCCGCGCCTTGCCGTGCCTCGCCGCCTCGCGCGTGCTCCACGTGAGGTACTCGTCGCCGAGCGCGAGCTCCGGATGGCCTTCCGGCGCCGGCGCGTTGCCGAATCGCAGGTACGCGTCGACGCGCTCGAGGCTCGCCTCGTCGAGCCTGCCGCCTGCGCCCACGTTGATCACGTGCGTGCCCGGCTCGAGGAGCCGCCCGTCGAGCACCGGCACCGCGGAATCGGTGAGCGCCGCCACGATGTCCGCGCCGCGATAGACCTCCGCGGGCGAATCGCACGCCACCGCCTCGATGCCGTGGCGCCCGGCCATCTCGCGCGCGAACGCCTCGCGATGCGCGCGCGTCGGGCTGTGGACCTGCAGCCGCTCGATCGGGCGCACGCACCGCAGCGCCTCCACGTGCGAGCGCGCCATTCCGCCGGAGCCGAGCATGCCGAGCACGCGCGCGTCCTCCTTCGCCATGTGCTTCGCGCCGATCGCGCCGTCGGCGCCCACGCGCATGTGCTGCAGGATGCCGTCGTTCAGGATCGCGAGCGGCTCGCCGTTCTCGACCGAGAAGAGCAGCACGAGCCCGCAATAGAGGCCGGGGCGCATGCAGTATTTCTCCTCCGTCACCGCGCCCCCGGAGCGCTCCTCGTACACGACGTCGGATTTCATGCGGATCGCGAAGTAGCCCGAGGCACCGCCGCCTTCCATCGTGCCCCAGCGATAGGTGCAGCCCTCGCGGCGCGTAGGGATGCGCAGGTCGATGCGCGGCCGGCACACGCCGCGGCCCTCGGCGAGCTCGCGATAGGAGGCCTCCAGCGCGTCGATCGTCGCGCGCATCGTGAGCACGCGCGCGACGGTGGCGTTGTCGACGAGGAGCGTCACGTGGCGCCCGGCTTCGCCGCGCCGCGCAGGCGCCGGAAGAGCGCGGCGACGAAGCGCCAGAGCTTGGGCAGGAGCCAGAGCAGGAAGGCGACGAAGAGCGCGAAGAGCACGAGGAACGCGACCGGGTGCGCGAACGCGAGCCACACGCCGCCGAGCACCGCCGCGTCCTCGGCGAGCGAGGCCGCCCAGTTGGTGAAGGGCTCGGGCGAGGTGTTGAGCGCGATGCGCCCGCCGGTCTTCGCGAAGTGCGTGCCCGCGGTGATCGTGCCGCCCAGGATTCCCGCCGCCACGGTGAGCGCGTTCACGCTGTCGCCGGTCGCGCCGGCGGCGAGGAGCGCGCCCGCCGGCACGCGGATGAACGTGTGGACCTGGTCCCAGGCGCTGTCGAGCCACGGCACCTTGTCGGCGAAGAACTCGACGAGGAGCATGAGCCCCGAGGCCGCGACGACGTACGGATGCTGGAGCACGTGCAGCCCCGCGGGAAGCTCGATCCATCCGTTGTAGCCCGCGATGCCGAGGGCGAACGCGACGAGGTAAAGGCGCAGCCCGCTCGCCCACGCGACGAGCGAGAAGAGCGCGACGGTGCGCAGCAGGTCGAGGTCGTTCGCGCCGAGTCCGTTCATGTGTAACGAATTGTATTCCGTGACCACCGATAGCCCGGAAGCCCGTTAATTCTGTTACGGATCGGGGCACCCGGTCCCATTGCCGGTGTCGGATAATCTCGAGACGCAATGCAAGGAGAAAACAGATGCTGAAGAAACCCCTGGTGATCGCGTTGTCCGCGGCAGCCCTCGCGGCAGCCACCCTCTCCACCCCCGCCTCGGCGGCGGATCCGCTGGCGGGCGCCCTCATCGGCGGCGGCATCGGCGCGGCCATCGGCCACAGCGCCGGCGGCCACCACGGCGCGGCGGTCGGCGGCGTCCTCGGCGCCATCGTGGGCTCGAGCATCGCGGCCGAATCGGAGCCGTACTACTACGGTCCGGGCTACGGTCCCGGGTACTACGCTCCCCCGCCCGCATACGGCTACGCGCCGCCGGTCGTGTACGAGTCGGCGCCCGTCTATTACGAGCCGGCGCCCGTCTATTACGGTCCGACCGTCGTGTACCGATCGGGGCCGTACTACCGCCATCACCACCGCGAATGGCGCCGCCACGAATGGCGCGGCCACGAATGGCGCGGCCACGACCGGTGGGACCACCGCTACCGCTGATGGTCCGGGAGGACTAGCGGGTGATGGCCACCAGAACGCTGCAGGGCGCGTGCTCGATCAGGGTCTTGGAGACCGAGCCGCGCCACCAGCGCGCCGCCCAGCTGTCCAGGTGCTTGTGGCCGACCACGATCAGGTCGGCATCGATCTCGCGCGCGTAGCGGGTGATCTCGTCCACCGCGTCGCCCATCACCACCTCGCCGCGCGAGCCGGTGTGGCCGGATTCCTGCAGCCGGCGCAGTCCGTCGGCGAGGATGGCTTCGTAGCGCTTGCGCTCCTCCTCCTCGCCGCGCGTGTCGTAGACGAAGCCCTCGCCGCCGATGAGCGCCGCGGGCGGCGGCATCACCGCGATGAGGTAGAGGTGCGATTTCGACCATTGCGCGAGCGCGTCGCAATCGAGCAGTGCCTTCTGCCCGGGCTCCGAGCCGTCGTACGCCAGCAGGATGCGCTTGTACATGTTTTCGTCTCCGCTTGCGGTCGGGCCATTCTAGCCCCAGCCGCGGCGCGCGCGCACGCCCTGGAATAAAAGCACCTCCGCGCAGGTCTCCGGGAGAAGCCGCCATCGGAAGGCGGCCCACCCTTCAATCCATTCCCGGGAGGTCCCCTTGAGTTTTCCACGGCTCGCCCTGCGGGGCGCGTGCATCGCGGCCGCCGCGGCGTCGGTCCCCGCCTTCGCGCAGCAGACCGGCGTGCAAATCTACGGCACCCTGAACGTCGACGTGGAAAGCGTCGCGGCGAGCGGGGCGACGGATGCGGGCGCGCTGCCCGCCGGCGCCCTCGGGCGCGCGCTGACCGGCCAGGACGTTCCGCGCCGTACACGCGTGAGCTCCAACTCGTCGAACCTCGGCTTCCGCGGCGCCGAAAAGCTCGGCGACGGCCTGGAGGTGAATTTCCAGATCGAGTCGGCAGTGAACCTGGACGCGGGCCAGACCAACATCGCCTCGCGCAACACCGGCGTCGGGTTGCGCGGATCGTGGGGCTCGTTCCTCGTCGGCCAGTGGGACACGCCGTACAAGACGATCTCCGGCGCGGTCGACCCCATGTACTTCACCGGCATCACGTACACCGGCGCGCTCATCGGCACGCCGGGATTCGGCGTCGGGCCCACCACCATCGGCGCCCCTTCCGTGACCGACGGCCGCTTCTCCGGCACGGCCAACGCATCCTTCGAGCGGCGCCAGGGCAACAGCATCCAGTACTGGCTGCCCAACCTGGCCGGTTTCGGCGGGCGCGTCGCGTACTCGGTGAACGAGGCGAAGACCGCGACCACGAATCCCACGATCCTCTCGGCGAGCCTCGAATACAGCCGCGGCATCGTGTACGTCGCCTGGGCGCACGAGGTGCACCGCGATTACTTCGGCCTCGACGCGCTGGTTCCCGCCTCGCAAACGACCGCGGTATCCGCGGCGGCGTCCTCGCGCGACCGCGGCGACAAGATCGTCGCGCGCGTGCAGATCGGCTCGACGCGCATCGGGCTGCTCGCCGAGGAGCTGCGCTACGAGAAGGACGCGGCGGATGCGCAGCCCGGCGCCTTCCGCAGCTACCGGCGCAGGGCCGCCGCGATCACGCTGCTGCAGAAGATCGGCGCGTCGGGCACGCTGCGCGGCCTGGTCGGCAAGGCGTGGAACGGCAGCTGCACGCGCTTCGACGGCTCCGATTGCGACGCCTCGAACCTGGGCGCGCGCCAGGTTTCCCTCGGCTACAGCTACACGTTCTCTCCGCGCACCGACGCCTACCTGTT
>DATIVM010000503.1:0-11298 GCA_035465975.1 Usitatibacter sp. | reverse complement strand
GGCGATCCAGTAGCGCGCGTAGCCCAGGCGCTCCGCGTGGCGCGCGAGCTCGCGGGAGGCGCGGAACGCCTCGGCGAGCTCGCCGCCTTCCGGGTAGGTCACCAGGTCGAGGATGGAGAGCGGGACATCGGGAAGTTTCTTCATGGGGTCGGCGCCTCAAACGAAAACGGCAGCCCGAAGGCTGCCGTTCCATGCCGTGGTTCGACCGCTCAGCCGATCGGACGGATCGCGACGGCCTGCTTGCCCTTCGGGCCATCCTTGATCTCGAACTCGACCTTCTGGTTCTCCTTCAGGGTCTTGAATCCGCTGCCCTGGATCTCGGAGAAATGGGCGAAGAGATCCTCGCCGCCGCCATCGGGTTTGATGAAGCCGAAGCCTTTGGAGTCGTTGAACCACTTCACGGTACCGGTGCTCATTGCGTTTCCTCTACGGTTAAACCCTGGAAGCCCCCCAGGGACGGGGCCAGCGACGAAAGGAACGCAAGGCGGGAACTGAAGTTAGAACGCCGGGATAACGGCGGTACCTGGAGTTACTGCTTACCGTACCTCTTCACTGCGAGCCGTATTATACGCGCATTGCAGGCCGGTTTCTGTCGCTTTCCCGTCATTCCATCCTCCATGCAGACCCGTCAAGCCCACGTCCTCGCGGCGGCGCTCGCGCTCGCCGTGCTCACGCTCCTGGCTCCCGCGGCCGATGCCCGCGGGCCCACCCCCGCCCCGCGCGCGGTCGCGCCCCGCGGCCCCCTCGGCGCCGCCGAGCAGGCGGTGGTGAAGCTCTTCGAGGAGGCCGCGCCCTCCGTCGCCTACATCAACACCGAGCGCGTCGCGCTCGGCGGCTTCTTCGGCCCGCAGGTCTACCAGGGCGCGGGCAGCGGCTTCGTCTGGGACGAGGGCGGGCACATCGTCACGAACTACCACGTCGTCGAGGACGCGCGCAGCGTGCGCGTGCAGCTCGGGAGCGAGACCTACGCGGCGAAGGTCGTGGGCGTCGCGCCCGACTACGACCTCGCGGTGGTGAAGCTCGCCAAGGTGCCGCGGGGGCTCAAGCCGATCCGCATCGGCACCTCGGCCGACCTCAAGATCGGCCAGTCGGTGTACGCGATCGGCAATCCCTTCGGGCTCACGCGCACCCTCACCTCGGGCATCGTGAGCGCGCTCGACCGGCATCTTCCGACCACCGAGGTGCTCGAGGTCTCGGGCGTGATCCAGACCGACGCCGCGATCAACCCCGGCAACTCCGGCGGGCCGCTCCTCGACAGCGCCGGCCGCCTCATCGGCGTCACCAGCGCCATCAAGTCGCCGGTGGGCGCCTCGAGCGGCGTCGGGCTCGCCATCCCCGTGGACCTGGTGAACCGCATCGTGCCGCAGCTCATCGCGCACGGGCGCGCCTTGCTGCCGAGCATCGGCATCGTGCCGGTGGACCCGGACCTGGTCGCGAGCGCCGGGATCAAGGGCGTGGTCATCGCCCGCGTGCAGCAGGGATCGCCCGCGGCCCGCGCGGGACTGAAGCCCTTCGATCCGAGGAGCGGGGACCTGGGCGACGTGATCGTCGCGGTCGACGGGCACGCGGTCGCGTCGCTGCCCGAATTCGGCGCGGAGCTGGACCGCGCGGGCATCGACCGCGAGGCGGACCTCACGGTCGTGCGCGGCGGGAAGCCCCGGCACGTGCGCGTGAAGATCGTCGCCGTGGAGCGCTGAAGCGGTTTCATCCCTCGGCAAAGCCGCCGCGGCGCACACCTTCAGTTCCGCGAAAGCCCGCCGGTGTAGCCTCGATTCCGCTGTCTTTCACAGGACGGTCACTAGGTTCGGAGTGTCCCGGCATGAACCCCTGGGCACTCCGTTTTTTTTTTTGGAGTGCCCGTCGCTTCGCGGGGCGCCTTCCCCGGCCGGCATAGAATCCGCGGATGCCCGAGGCAGAGCGCTGGGACCTCTTCTGCCGCGTCGTCGACAATTTCGGCGACGTCGGCGTCTCGTGGCGCCTCGCACGCCAGCTCGCCCTCGAGCACGGCAAGCGCGTGCGCCTCTGGCTCGACGACCTCACGGTGCTCGGGAAGCTGCGCCCCGAGGTCGATCCCCGCTACGACCTGCAGACCCTGGAGGGCGTCCTCGTCGCGCGCCTCTTCGAGCCGTTCGTCGTGGACGAGGTCGCCGACGTCGTCGTGGAGACGTTCGGCTGCGACCCGCCCGAGAGCTACGTGCTGGCGATGGCCGAGCGCGCCGTGAAGCCGCGCTGGATCAACCTCGAGTACCTGAGCGCCGAGCAGTGGGTCGAGGGAAGCCACGCGCTCCCCTCGCCGAACCCGCGGCTGCCGCTCGTGAAGCATTTCTTCTTCCCGGGGTTCACGCGCCGCACGGGGGGGCTGCTTCGCGAGTGCGACCTCCTCGCGCGCCGCGACGCTTTCCGCGCGGACCGCGAGGCGCAAGCCGCCTTCTGGCGCTCGCTGGTGGGCCGCATCCCGCCCGCGGGCGCGCTCAAGGTGAGCCTCTTCGCCTATGCCGGCGCGCCGTTCGAGGCGCTGCGCCTCGCGATCGCCACGTACCCCGGTCCCGTCTGGTTGATCGCTCCCGAGGGCGCGGCGGCCACCGCCCTCGCGAGCCGGGAAGCGCCGCCCGGCGCTCGCCGCAACGGCGCCGACGGCGGCACGCGCCGCGAGATCGAGGTGTTCCGGGTGCCCTTCCTGCCGCAGGACCGCTACGACATCCTCCTCTGGGCCTGCGACGTGAACTTCGTCCGCGGCGAGGATTCGTTCGTGCGGGCGCAGTGGGCGGCGCGGCCCTTCGTCTGGCACATCTACCCGCAGGAGCAGGGCGCCCACTGGGTGAAGCTCGCCGCATTCCTCGGCCGCTACACGGAGGACCTCGACCGGGCGCGCGCCGCCGCGGTGACGCGCCTGTGGGAGGCGTGGAACCAGCGCGAGGGCGACGAAGCGCAGAAGCGGCCCGCGCTGGCGGAAGCCTGGGCCGGGTTCGCCGCCCGCCGCGACGCGCTGGAGCGGCACGCCGAGGCGTGGTGCGGGCGCCTCGCGGCCCAGCGGGACCTTGCCGACCAGCTGGTGGATTTCTGCGACAACGTGCTAAAATGAAAGGCTTTTTCGGGATAGGAAGAGCGGGAACGGCGTTGGAGCGGACGACAAGTCGGCGCTCAACGCCCCGGGGCAGGAACCTCTCGGGGAGAGGCTCGCGCATCCCCACTTGATAAGTCGGCATCGCTGCCCCACATCGGCAACGGCGCCCCAGGAAATCAACGGACGGACTATGAAAATCGCTCAGGAACTGCGCAGCGGCAACGTGATCATGATGGGCAAGGACCCCATGGTCGTGCTCAAGGCGGAATACAACAAGGGCGGCCGCAACGCCGCCACCATGAAGCTCAAGCTCAAGAACCTGCTCACCGGCAGCAACACGGAGACCGTGTACAAGGCCGACGAGAAGTTCGAGCTGCTCGTGCTCGAGAAGAAGGAGGTCACCTTCTCCTACTTCGCCGATCCCATGTACGTCTTCATGGACCCCGAGTACAACCAGATCGACATCGAGAAGGAGAACCTGGGCGACGCCGTGAACTACCTCGAGGACGGCATGACCGGCGAGGCGCTGTTCTACGAGGGCCGCGCGATCTCCTTCGAGCTGCCGACGACGATCGTCCGCGAGGTGGTCTACACGGAGCCCGCGGTGCGCGGCGACACGTCGGGCAAGGTGCTCAAGCCCGCCAAGCTCAAGACCGGATTCGAGGTGCAGGTGCCGGCGTTCTGCGCGACGGGCGACAAGATCGAGATCGACACCCGCACGCACGAGTACAAGCGCCGCGTGAACGCATAAGCGCGCGCGATGATGGAATGGGGCGCTTCGGCGCCCTTTTCTTTTGGGGCTGGCGACAGGCCATGCCTTGCCCTTTTTCGTTTCCGCTACCATTCGGCCATGGCACTCAAGCGACCGCAGTGGAAGGATGGAAGGGTGGTCGTGCTCGAGCACGACTCGAAGGTCCTGCGCGGCAACGCGCTCGGCGACCCGCACGTGAGGAAGCTCGCCGTGTGGCTGCCGCCGCAATACGACGAGGGCGCGACGCGCGGGCGCGGCAGGCGCTTCCCCGTGCTGTACGACCTCGTGGGCTTCACCGGGTCGGGGCTTTCGCACATCGCGTGGAAGAACTTCAGCGAGAACGTGCCCGAGCGCGTCGCGCGGCTGGTGCACGAGCGGCGCATGGGACCCGCGATCATGGTGTTCCCCGACTGCTTCACCGCGCTCGGCGGCAACCAGTACGTGAACTCCTCCGCGATCGGGAACTACGCCGACTACCTCACGCGGGAGATCGTGCCCTTCGTGGACCGCGAGTTCCGCACGCTCGCTTCGCGCGAGCACCGCGGCTGCTTCGGCAAGTCCTCCGGCGGCTACGGCGCGATCGTGCACGGCATGACGTACGCCTCCACCTGGGGCGCCGTGGCGGACCACTCGGGCGACGCGTATTTCGAGTTCGTCTACGGGCACGACTGGCCGAACACGCTGAACGAGCTCGGCAAGTACCGGGCCCGCCCCGCGCGCAACGGGCCCTACGACGTCCGTAAGATGGAGAAGGGCGCCGGCCGCGGCCTCGACGACGGGCGCGTGCGGCGCTTCCTCGAGGCGGTGTGGTCGAAGCCGAAGCTCTCGATGGCCGAAGGCCACTGCATCATGAACCTCTGCATGGCCGCGACCTACGATCCGGACCCGCGGGCGCCCAACGGCTTCCGGCTCCCGTTCAACCTGGAAACCGGCGAGCTCCTTCCCGAGCGCTGGAAGCGCTGGCAGGCGAACGACCCGGTGAACCTCGTCGACAAGTACCGCGCCAACCTGAAGAGCCTCAAGGGCATCTACATCGACTGCGGCTGGCGCGACCAGTACCACATCCAGTACGGCTCGCGCATCCTCTCGAAGCGCCTCGCGCAGGCCGGCATCCGGCACGTCTACGAGGAGTTCGACGACAACCACTCCGACATCGACTACCGGATGGATGTCTCGCTGCCGTTCCTCTACCGGGCGCTGAAGCCCTGAGGCTGCGCTCGGCGCCGGCGGGAACGCGGTGTCCGGCGCTTCACGCGGAACGGCGCCGCGCGCGCTTGCGCCACACCGAAGGCGGCTTGCGGAACGCGCGGCGGAACGCGTGGGAGAAGGCGCTCGCCGATTCGTAGCCCGCCTCGCGCGCGATCGCTTCGATCGGCCGCGGCGTGGCGAGCAGGAACTCGGCGGCGAGCTGCAGGCGCCAGCGCGTGAGGAAAGCGATGATCGGCTCGCCCATCACGTCGCTGAAGCGCTCGGCGAGCGCGCTGCGCGAGAGCCCCACCTGGCGCCCGAGGCGCTCGACGGTCCACGGCTCCGAGGGCCGTCCGTGCACGAGCGCGAGCGCGCGCCCGACGTAGCGGTCGTTCAAGCCGGCGATCCACCCCTTGCCGCCGGCCGGCGCGTCATGCACGTGGCGGCGCAGCGCCTCGATGACGGCGAGCTCCGCGAGGCGCTCGCGTTTCGCGCCTTCGCCGACGGGCGGCGCGTCGCTCGCGGAGAGGTGCAGCCCGAGCGCGCCCGTGAGCCAGTTGAGCGTGGGCGCTCCGAGGAGGTCGACGTGGACGATGGCGGGCAGGCCGGCGAGCAGCGGCTCGGCGAGGTGGCGCTCGCAGCTCGTCGCGATGCAGATCCAGCGCGACGCATCGCCCCCGTCGCCCACGCGGACCGGCACGAGCTCCCCCGCGAGAGGCGCGCGCACGAGCGCGGCGATCGGGGTGGCGTGGGCGTCGAGATCGCTCGCGACGAGGTGCGCTTCGCCGTGGGGAAGGAAGGCGATCTCTCCGGCGTGGAGTTGCGCCTCGGCGCCGCCGGCGACGCGCACCGCGCACTCGCCTTCCAGCACCAGGTGCGCGCGCGCGACCGAGCCGCTCGCGGGCACCGACACGCACCAGGGACCGCGCCCGTGGGCATCGAGCACGACGTCCGCGGAGAACCGGGCGAGGCGCAGCACCTCCGAGAGTGCATCCATGGCGGCATCATACAAAAAGGGGTCAGATTACTTTTTCCGCTGGACGGAAAAAGTAATCTGACCCCTTTTTGACTCAGTGGAAGTGCGCGGCCTGGGTGTCGGCCTCTTCCGGAAGCTCGGCGTGCACGATCTCGGCGTCGGCGTTGGCGAAGAGCGGCGCGCCGCAATCCTCGCAGTACTCGGGCGTGAACGTGCCGGCGAGCTTCTTCACCTCGGTGATGCCGCTCTCGGTGAGCTGCTCGATCACCTCGTCGATCGGGCCGGGGCGCGCGCTCTCGTCCTCGCGGCCGTAGAGCGGCCACACCACGCCGTGCGCGACCTCCGTGTCGCCGGCGAGCGAGAAGGCGACGCGGTACTCGTCCACGCGCTCCTCGCCGAAGCCGGCGACCACGGCCTGCAGGTCCGCGGGCTTCACCTTGAGCGCGTTCTCGAGGAAGGAGACCGCGGCGCGGATGCCGAACGGGCGCACGCGCCGGTCCGATTCGCGGCAGTTCACGTAGTAGGCGTCGGGCAGCAGGCACTCGAACACGCAGCCCGGCAGGAGCTTCGCGATCGTGGGCCGCGCCTGGGCGATCCATTGCTCGAGGCTGCCGGTGCGGCCCGCGTGGCCCGAGGCGTCCTCCTGCCAGCGGAAGATCGGCTGGCCGCGCGGGACCGCGGCGCACGCGATGAGGAAGCGCGTGTCGGCGAGGAGCTGCGCGGTCTCCGGCAGGCGCGCGAGATCGAGCCGCGGCGCTTCGCCCGCGATCGCGGCGTCGGCGAGCTTCGAGGCGAGCCGGCGCAGCTCCGAGAAGTGGCGCGGCAGCTGGTCGATCGAATAGAGATACGGCACCATCGCCGCCCGCGCGTCGGCGGCGAGGACGTGGGCGCGCAGCTGCACGAGGAGCGTGTCGGCCGGATCGTGCGCGACGATCCCCGAGGGAATGTTGTACTTGGACCAGGCGACGATCGGCGCGGCGATGAGGAGCGCCTGCCACGCGCGGTCGCCCTGCATCGCGATCACCGCCTCGCTCTCGTTCTCCACGATCTCGATCAGCGTGTCGTAGGCGCCGAGGTTGGTCTGGTAGAGATGGTCGAGCGCCCCGTCGATCGGCGCGTCGTTGCCGTTCTCGAGGAGCTTCGCCACGAGCGCCGACATCTGGTCCTCCCAGTAGCGGTCCTCGGTGAGGCTGCCGGAGGCATTGAGGCCCAACGCGAGCGCGATGAGGCGCTCGGCGTCGCGGGTGAGGCGGGGCGGGGACTTGGCGCGGGTGCGGGCCATGGCGATCTCCAGGCGGATTCCCATTTTATCCCGCCTCATTGCCTCGCGCATGCACTACAATCCGCGTGTCGTCGAGCCCACTGATGAATTCCCGGAAAAGACAGGCCCCGTGAGCGTTCCAAGCGACATGACGGCGTTCGTGCGCGCGGTCGAGCTGGGCGGCTTCTCCACGGCGGCCCGCGACCTCGGCCTCACGCCCTCCGCCGTCTCGAAGCTCGTCACGCGGCTCGAGGACCGGCTCGGCGTGCGCCTCCTCAACCGCACCACGCGCCGCCTCGCGCTCACGCCCGAGGGCGAGGCGTATTTCCATCGCAGCCAGCGCATCCTCTCCGACATCCTCGAGGCGGAGAACGAGGTCGCGAGCTTCCGTTCCCAGCCGCGCGGGCTCCTGCGCGTGAACGTCGGCACGGCCTTCGGCATGCACCAGCTCGTGCCGGCGCTCCCCGGGTTCCTCTCGCGCCACCCGGAGATGCGGGTGGAGCTCACGCTCACCGACCGCGTCGTGGACCTCATCGAGGAGGGCGCCGACGTCGCGATCCGCCTCGGCGCGCTCGGCGATTCCTCGCTCGTCGCGCACCGCATCTGCGACCTCGAGCGCGTCGTGTGCGCCTCTCCCGCGTACCTGCGCCGCCACGGCACGCCGAAGCGGCCCGAGGACCTCCTCGAGCACAACTGCCTTTCGGTGGACTACGCGCCGAGCCTGCGCCGCTGGCCCTTCGCGACGGAGGACGGCGTGCGGCACGTGGAGGTGTGCGGCAACGTGAGCGCGAACAACGCCGACGCGCTCCTGCGGCTCGCGCTCCTCGGCGTGGGCGTGATCCGGCTCTCGGAAGTGATCGTGGGCGAGGCGTTGCGCTCGGGCGGGCTGGTGCCGCTCCTCGCCGACGTGCACCACAGCGAGCCGCTGCCGCTGCACGCGGTCTATCCGCAGGGACGCCACCGCTCGCCGCGCGTCGCCGCGATGGTCGAATTCCTCGGGGAGCGCTTCGGCTCCGCGCCGTGGCGCACGCGCGCCGCGGCGAAGCCGGCCCCGCAGCCCCGCGAGCGCGGCCGGCGGCGCTGATGCTCGCGCCCGAGGTCGCGTTCGTCGACCTGGAGACGACCGGGACGGCGCCCACGGGCGACCGCATCACCGAGATCGGCATCGTCCGGGTGAGCGGCGGCGAGCTCGTCGACGAGTGGTCCGCGCTCGTGAATCCCGGCTGCCCGATCCCCGAGGACATCCAGGCGCTCACCGGCATCACCAACGCGATGGTGCGCGACGCGCCCGCCTTCGAGGAGCTCGCGCGCGAGGTGCGCGAGCGGCTGGCGGGCCGGCTCTTCGTCGCGCACAACGCGCGCTTCGACTACGGATTCCTCAAGAACGAGTTCCGCCGGCTCGGCATCGCGTTCACGGCGGAAGTGCTGTGCACGGTGCGGCTCTCGCGCCGCCTCTACCCCGAGGCGGCAAGCCACGGGCTGGACGCGGTCGTGGCGCGGCACGGGCTCCACGAGCCCTTCATCGGCGGCGCCTCGCTCGAGCGCGCGCCGGGAAGCGCCCTGCGCACCGGCCGCCACTCCGCGCTCGGCGATGCGCGCGCGCTCTGGCACTTCGTGCGCGCGATCCATCGCGAAAGGAGCGGCGATGAGATCGACGCGGCGGTGCGACGGCTCCTCAAGACGCCGAGCCTTCCGCCGCAGCTCGCGCCCGACGCGCTCGAGGGCCTGCCCGAAGGCCCGGGCGTCTACCGCTTCTACGGCGTGAACGATCTGCCGATCTACATCGGCAAGAGCGTGAACCTGCGCGACCGCATCCGCTCGCACTTCTCGAGCGACCACATGTCGGCGAACGACATCCGGCTCTCGGGCGAGATCCGCCGCATCGAGGTGGACGAGACCGCGGGCGAGCTCGGTGCGCTGCTGCGCGAGGCGCGCCTCGTGAAAGACCTCCTGCCGCTGCACAACTCCCGCCTGCGCCGGAAGCTGAACGCCTGCTTCGTGCGATTGCCGGACCTGCGCGAGCCGCCCGAGGTGCTCGTCGCGAAGGACATCGACTGGGGCGCGCGCGAATGGCGCGGCGACGCCTCGACGCTCTACGGGCCGTTCGCGACCCGGCGCCACGTGAAGGACCTGCTCGAAGGGCTCGCCGCGCAGCACGGCCTGTGCTGGCGGCAGCTCGGCTGGGAGAAGCGCGGCGGCCCGTGCTTCGCGCGGCAGGTGAAGCGCTGCCGCGGCGCGTGCATCGGCGAGGAGACGCCCGAGATGCACCACCTGCGGCTCGCCACCGCGCTCGCTCCGTGGCGTCTCGCCGACTGGCCCTGGAGCGGGCGCGTCGTGGTGCGCGAGCGCCATCCCGAGGAGCGCTTCGAGGAGGCGCACGTGTTCGACCGCTGGTGTCATCTCGGAAGCGCGCGCGACGAGGACGCGCTCGCCGATCTCCTCGAATCCCGCTTCGGGATCGAGTTCGACCCCGACATCTATCGCATCGTGCGCTCGTACATCGGGAAGCGACCCGGCGCGGTGTTCCCCGCTTCACGCGTTCGCGCGGACTCTTCCGCCTTCGCGGATCAGGGCGAGGAACGCAGATGAACGCGGATGACCCCGAACGCGCATGAACGCGGATGAGCCGGGGATTTTCTCGAGAGCTCCATGGGCAACGGTTTTCATCGCCGCGGCATAAGTGCCGATCCGCCTTGCCTTTCCGCGTTCATCGGCGTTCGTCTTTTTCTGCGTTCATCTGCGTTGAAAGCTTTTCTCCCGCATCACTCCGCATCTCCCACACATCGGGGGACTCGTTGCGCGGGTTGTTGAGCGCGCGCGAGACGACGCGCTCGCGCATCGACTCCTCGGGATAGGGGCGGATCACCTTCCACGCGTCCTCGATCCCGCCCGTGAGCCAGGCATCGATGTCGCCGTCGGCGAGGATCGCCGGCATGCGGTCGTGCATGCCGCTCACGAAGCGGTTGGCGGACGTGGTGAGGATCGTGAAGGTCTCGAGGGGCTTGCCCGCGGCGTCCTTCCAGCATTCCCACAGTCCCGCGAAGGCCACGAGCGGCCGCCCCTCGACCGTGATCGCGTGCGGAATGCGGTGCTTCGGATCGCCCGTCCACTCGTAGAAGCCCGAGGCGGGGATCGCGCAGCGCCGGCTCCTGAACGCCTGGCGGAAGGCGGGCTTCTCCATCACCGTCTCGCTGCGAGCGTTGATCATGCGGCTGGCCACGGAAGGATCCTTGGCCCAGAACGGCACCAGTCCCCAGCGCAGCATCGCGAGCTCGCGCGCGCCGCCTTCCGTCGCGCGCACCACCGGCGCCTCCTGGCTCGGCGCGATGTTGTAGCGCTTGCGGATGCGGTCGTGGACCGGCACCTGGAACGTGAAGGCGATGATGTTGCCGTCGGCGTCGAGGAAATAGCGGCTGCACATGGCGGGACGTGGCGCGCTTCGCTGTCCCATTCTATCCGGCTGCGGTAAGCTTGCGCGGACCCCGGGAGGCGCGCATGAAGATCGTCCAGTGGAGTTTCGCGGCGCTCGCCGCGGAGAAGGCGTGACCGATCCCGCCGCCGCCGCGCGGGCCGTGCGCGGCTGTCCCGGTTGCGCGGCGCCGATGCGGCGCCAGACGTTCGGCCGCAGGCCCCTCGGAACCCTCGACCTCGACCTGTGCTTCGATTGCCAGGCGATCTGGTTCGACGCCTTCGAGAGCCCGCAGCTCACGCCGGGCGCGGTGCTGCAGCTCTTCCGCGAGATCGACGCGCAGCGCACGCGCCCGCCCCGTCCTCTCGCCGCGGTGCTGCGTTGCGTCTCCTGCCGCGAGCGCCTCGCGCTCACGCACGACATCCAGCGCACCAACCGCATCGTCTACTACCGCTGTCCCGAGGGCCACGGCCGCTTCACCACCTTCCTGCAGTTCCTGCGCGAGAAGGATTTCGTGCGCTCGCTCACGCCGGTCGAGGTGGGGCGGCTGAGCGCGGCGGTCGCGCAGGTGCGCTGCTCGAGCTGCGGCGCGCCGGTGGACATCGCGCGCGACGCGGAATGCCCCTACTGCCACGCGCCGATCTCGATC
>DATIVM010000502.1:0-8936 GCA_035465975.1 Usitatibacter sp. | reverse complement strand
CTGGTACGCGTCGGTGTTCACGCCGATCGCGATGGGCGTGCACGCGTACGATCGCTTCGAGAGCTCCTCGCGCAGCAGCTCTGCGGCGTTGGTCTTCGCGAAGAGGCGCGTCTCGAAGTCCAACCCGGGCGAAAGACCGAGGTATGCGTGGCTCGGGCGGGCGTAGCAGTTGTGGCTCACCACGCCGTTGGCGATGAAATCGCCGGTCTCGGTCGTGATGTCGTAGAGCCGCATCGCCTTGCCGAGCGGCTCGATCGAGACGATGCGCAGCTTCGCGTCGCTCTTGATCGCCTGGCCTTCGAGGTCGAGCTTGCGGGTGATCGCCGGGCGGACGGTGTGGAAGAAGCGCAGATGCTCGCGAAGGCCGCCGAGGAGGCGCACGACGTCCATCGGCTTTCGACCTTCGTCTTCGTAAGGATGGTGCTCGATCACGAAGCGGAAACCGAGCTCCCGGAGTGACCGCTCGATCCACCCGATGATCGCGGGATCCGTGTTGCCGATCCGGAAGACGGTCTGGCTGTAGCTGCCTTCCGCGTCGAATATCCCCGCGAGAAACCCCGCGCACCATTCAAGGGACGGCAGGCCGGGCCAGGCGATCAGTCTCTCGATCGATTCGAAGCTGCGGATCGAGCCCGTCCCGATCGCATGCATTTCGCGGCGATTTCCAGCCGCGGCCTGGAAGCGGAACTCGTTGGTCGCGATATCCCGATCGAGCAGGTAATCCTGGGCGCGCAGGAGCGCCTGCGGATCGCAAAGGGCCAGGCGGAACTGATGCAGTCGGCCCGTTCGTCCGTTCGAGCGTCGATAGGCATGGCGCGCGAGATGGGCGTCGCCGCGAATGATGCCGCACAGATAGCCGCGCCGATAGTCGTCGTTTTCGGCCGCCGCCTCGGCGAAGCGACCGGTTCCCATGAGCTTGTTCACGAGCGTGAGGTGCGGTCGCTGCATCGGACCTTGCTCGGCGCCTACCACGAACTTCCAGCCCCTGTCGGACAGGAAACGATGGTCGCCACTCGTCACAAGGTCGGTCCCATCCTCGAGAGTGATTCGGTATGCCGGCTTGATGGAGCTCCAATGAGCGAGGACACGCGACTTGACGTACCGGCGATATGCGCCCGAACGGCGGGTTCCGTAGATCACATCACCAGGCCTGATATCGGAGAGCGGGCGCGTCCGGCCATTCGCCAGGAGTATCGGCGTATTGCCGGACATGCAATATGAGCACGCATGCTCACATCCCCGATACGGATTGATCGACTGCGTGAACCCCACGTCGGGCGACTCGTTGCGCGAGATGATGCTCTTCGCGCGCTCGATCGTGACGATCGTCTTCTCGCGATTGAGGCCCTCCTCCGGCTCCTGGAACCAGCCGTCGTCGTCGGCATCGCGCGACCATTCCTCGAAGCGTCCCTCGAGGTTCACGGTCGCGCCGCGTCCCTTCGAGGGTGCGCCGTGCTTGCCGGAGGTCGTCTTGAGGGCCATCGCGGAAGTGTAGCCGCGCACGGGGCGATTCCGAACGGGCGCCTCGAATTGTGGATAAGCCGCGCGCCCTACCCCTCCATCGAGAGGCGGATCGCGCCTTCCTCGTCGAGCCTCGCGCCCTCCGCGAGCAGCGCCGCGAGCCGCGTCGCGGCGAGCCGCTCCTCGAGCAGCCGTTGCAGGCTCGCCCTCGCGCGCGATTCGTTCGTCTGGCGCGCCGCGCCCTTCGCCGCCAGCGCCGCATCGGAGTAGCCCGCGAGCCGCGCCGCGGCCTCGAGGTCGCCGGCGAGTCCGGCCCGCAGCGCGAAGTGGTCGACCAGCAGCCACAGATATCCGAAGTGCCGCAACAACGGAAGGCCGCTGCGCAACGCCTCGAGCGCCTCGTCGAGGCGGCCGAGCTCCGTGAGCACGCCCGAGCGGTTGCAGTAGGCCCAGCCGAGCGCGGTCTTGCGCGTGGCGGCCGAGGCCTCGAGCAGCGCGATGTTCTCCGCGTACGCGGCGTTCGCCGCCTCGAGATCGCCCTGCGCCCAGCTGAGGTTCGCGAGGTTTCCCAGTGCGACGAGCGCCGCGATGTCGGAGCCCGCACGCCGGTAGAGCACCACGGCCTCCTCGTAATCGCGGCGCGCGTTCGCGAGGTCGCCGGTCTCCATCGCGAGGAAGCCCGACACCGCGCAATGCAGGCCGAGCGCCTTCGGGCTCCCGGAGTCGCGGATCCCGGGCAATGCGGCGGCGAGGAGCGCCCGCGCCTCCTCGTAGCGGCCGCGGGTGACGTGGACCCGCGCGCTCCGGATCTTCGCGTCGCCCAGCCAGAGCGCATCGCCGCAGCGCCCGTAGAGCTCCGCCGCCTTCTCGAAGGACTGGAGCGCCTGGTCGGGCGCGCCTTCCTGGCGAATGCCGAGCCAGAGCCACACGCGCGCGCGGGTCGATTCGGATACCTCCCGCCCGGCGCGGAGGCTGGCGGCTTCCAGGTGCTGCAGGCTCTCCCCCAGCACCGTCCACATCGGTCCCGCGCCGCCGGCGAGCGCCGCGGCGATCGCGTTCGCGTTCGCGGGCCCGAGCGCCCAGTCGAGCGCGGCACGCACGTTGTCGACCTCGGGAAGGTATGTGTCGCACCACTCGAGGTCCGGCGTGTGCGGCCACTCGTCCGCCGCCTTCTCGAAGCAGCGCGCGAAGTGCTCCGCATGCCGGCGCTTCACGGCCTGCGTCTCGCCCGCCTCCTCGAGCTTCTCGAGCGCGTAGGCGCGCGTCGTCCCGAGCATCCGGTAGCGGGCGTTCGCGGCGGAGGTGTCGGCGATCACGAGCGAGCGGTCCACGAGCTGCGACAGGACATCCGGCACCGCGGCCTCCTCGATCCCGCCGATCGCTGCCACGTGGCTCGCCGATTCCAGCGTGAAGCCGCCGGCGAAGACCGCGCAACGGCGCAGCACCGCGCGCTTCTCGTCGTCGAGGAGGTCGTGGCTCCAATCGAGCGCCGCGCGCAACGTCTGGTGGCGCCCGACGCGGCGATCGGTCCCGCCGAGGAGCATGAGGCGATCCTCGAGCCGGCGCCCGATCTGCACGATCGTGAGGCTCCTCACGCGCGCGGCGGCGAGCTCGAGGGCGAGCGGGATGCCGTCGAGCCGAATGCAGAGCCGCGCCACCGCGGGCGCGAGCGCCGGCGTGAGCTCGAAGCGAGGCTGGTGGCGTTGCGCGCGCTCGACGAAGAGCTGCACCGATTCGGAGGCCGCCACGTCGGCGAGGGCCGCGCCGGGCCGCGGCAGCGAGAGCGGCAGCAGCGGATAGAGCTGCTCGCCCTCCACGCGCAGCGGCTCGCGGCTCGTCGCGATGACGGTGAGCCGCGGGTGCCGCGCGAGCATCGAGCGCGCGAGGCGCGCGCAGGCGGCGCAGACGTGCTCGCAGTTGTCGACGACGAGCAGCGTCTGGCGTCCCTCGAGGTGGTCGAGCAACGCGTCGGTGAGCGATTTTCCCGGCGCGGCGCGCACGCCGAGCACGCGCGCGATGGCGCTCGTCACCAGCTCCTCGTGCGCGAGGGGCGCGAGGTCCACGAACCACGCGCCGTCGGCGTACGCGTCGATCACCTCGGCCGCGACCTGCTGCGCGAGACGCGTCTTGCCGATGCCGCCCATGCCGACCACGGTCACGAGGCGCGCGTGGGGCAGCAGCCGCTTGATCTCCACGAGCTCGCGCTCGCGCCCGACGAACGACGTGAGCGGGCGCGGCAGGTTCGAGCGCGCCTGCGGCGCGACGCCGGTGCCGGGAAGCCGGCACACGGGCCCGACGAACCGGTAGCCGCGCCGGGCGAGCGTCTCGATCCACCGCTCGCCCCCGGGCGCGCGGGAGAGCACGCGGCGGATGGCGGAAATCTGTACCGCCAGGTTGCTCTCCTCGACGACGAGCCCGGGCCATGCCGCGTCGAGGAGGGCCGACTTGTGCACGTGCTGGTTCGCTTGCCGGACCAGCGCCGTGAGCACCGCGACCGCGCGCGATCCGAGCGGCGTCGGCGCGCCGTCGTGGGTGAGCACCTCGGCCTCCGGATCGAGGCGGAACGGGCCGATCTCGTACATGGCACCCGATCTTTAAGGGTTTCTTCAGGACTTCGCCGCGCTCCTGAAACAAGCTTCGTTCCCCGAGCGAGCGTATCGCGAACCGCATGAAGACTGCTGTTGAGGATCGCACAGGCCCCATGCTGCTGGGGCAGCTCCTGCGCCGCAGCCGGCGCCGGGAGGTGGCGATCTTCCTGCGCGGCGGCGAGCTGTGGGTCGCCGACTTCGTCGACGGCAAGGGTGCGCTGGTGGAGGCCGCCACCTGGTTCCGCTTCCATTGCGCGACCCCGGATTCGGCCGCGGGGCGCCGGCGCATGACCCTCGAGTCGGCCACGCCCCTCTCCCGCGAGCTCGTCCGAAGGATCGAACGCCTTCCCTTTCCCAGGAGAACCGCATGAAGAACCGATGCCTCGTCCTTTCCGCGATCGCCGCGGCGACGCTCATCCCGCCCTTCGCGCTCGCCGATGCCCCGGGCGGATCGGCCCTGCGGCTCGTGCCCAACGCGGCGGGCGTCGCGGCGACCCTGAACGCGGCGGGAAGGATCGACACCAGCAACCCGTTCTTCCAGTCGCTCGGCACCAACGGCCGCAGCTGCGCGACGTGCCACGATCCCAACGACGGGTGGACCGTGACCCCCGCTTCCCTCCAGCGGCGATTCCTCGAGACGCAGGGGCTCGATCCCATCTTCCGTCCCGTCGACGGCGCGAACTCGCCGAACGCGGACCTCTCCACCGTGGCCGCGCGTCGCTCCGCGTACAGCATGCTCCTCCGCAAGGGCCTCATCCGGGTCGGGATCGGCATTCCTCCCGGCGCCGAGTTCGAGCTCGCCTCCGTGGACGATCCCTACGGCTACGCATCGGCCGCGCAGCTCTCGCTCTTCCGCCGGCCGCTGCCCTCGGCGAACCTGGCCTTCCTGAGCACCGTGATGTGGGATGGCCGCGAGACGTTCGCGGACCCCTCGTCGTCGAACTGCATCAAGGGCACCACCCGGTGCTTCGCCTCCATCGCATTCGATCTCTCCGACCAGGCGAACGGCGCGACGCTCGGGCACGCGCAAGCCGCGCAGCCGCTCACCGACGCGCAGCGCGAGGCGATCGTGCGCTTCGAGTCGGGCCTGTACACCGCGCAGGTGTTCGACAAGGCGGCGAAGGACCTCACCTCGTGGGGCGCACACGGCGGCCCGCTCGCGCTCACGCAGATGCCCTCCTACTTCGGCATCAACGACGTCGTCGACGGCGACTACCGGACGGGCACGCCGTTCGACCCGCAGGTGTTCCGGCTCTTCCAGGCGTGGGCCGGTGAAACGCAGGACGGCGACGACCAGGCCGCGAAGGCGCGCCACGCGGTCGCCCGCGGCGAGGCGCTGTTCAACGGCAAGACCATCCACATCGCCGGCGTGAAAGGCCTCAACGACGAGCTCGGCATGCCGGTCATCGACGGGACCTGCAGCACCTGCCACGACGCGCCCGGCGCGGGCAGCCACTCGATCCCGGCTCCGCTCGACATCGGCATCGCCGACGGCGCTCGCGCCACGCCCGACATGCCGCTCTACGTGCTGCGCAACAAGACGACCGGCGAGACGATCGCGACCACGGATCCGGGCCGCGCGCTCATCACCGGGAAGTGGAAGGACATCGGCAAGTTCAAGGGGCCGGTGCTGCGGGCCCTCGCCACGCGCGCTCCCTACTTCCACAACGGCTCGGCGGCGGACCTGGGCGCCGTGGTCGATTTCTACAACCAGCGCTTCTCGATCGGCCTCACCGCGGCGGAGCGCGCGGACCTCGTCGCGTTCCTGCGTTCGCTCTGAGGCGTCGGATGGCGGCGCCAAGCGCGGGCGCCGCCGTTCGGAAAACGGGGAAGGCCGCGGGACGGTATCCTTCCCCCTTTCCAGGCAGGGGACTCCGAATGAAGATCGCAAGCTCGATGATCGACCTGGTGGGCAGCACGCCCATGGTGCGGATCAATCGCATGGCGGCCGGCTGCCGCGCGCAGATCGTGGCCAAGCTCGAGTTCTACAACCCCGGCGCGAGCGTGAAGGACCGCATCGGCGTGGCCATGATCGAAGCGGCCGAAAAGGCGGGCCAGATTCGCCCCGACACGGTGATCGTCGAGCCCACCAGCGGCAACACCGGGATCGCGCTCGCGTGGGTTTGCGCGGTGAAGGGCTACCAGTGCGAGGTCTACATGCCCGAAAGCGCGAGCAAGGAGCGGCGGGCGGTGATCCGCGCCTTCGGCGCGCGGCTCGTGCTCACGCCGGCCGCCGAAGGCGCGATCGGCGCCGTGAAGCGCGCCCAGGAGCGCGTCGCCTCGGACCCGAAGCGATATTTCATGCCCGACCAGTTCGGCAACCCCGCGAACCCGGAGGTGCACCGCAAGACCACCGCCGAGGAGATCTGGCGCGATACCGACGGCAAGGTGGACATCCTCATCTCGGGAATCGGCACCGGCGGCACGATCACCGGCGTGGGCGAGGTGATCAAGCCGCGCAAGCCTTCGTTCCGGTGCGTCGCGGTGGAACCCGACGCCTCCGCGGTGCTCTCGGGCTCGCCCAAGGGCCCCCACGTGATCCAGGGGCTCGGCGCGGGCTTCATCCCCGACGTGCTGAACCGCCAGGTCTACGACGAGATCGTGCGCGTCACGAACGATGCGGCGCTCGATACCGCGCGCCGCCTCGCGAAGGAGGAAGGGATCTTCGCCGGCATCTCCTCGGGCGCGGCGATCTGGGCCGCCTTGCAGGTGGGCGCTCGCGCGGAAAGCGCGGGCAAGATGATCGTCGCGGTGCTGCCCTCGTACGGCGAGCGCTACCTCAGCTCGCCGCTCTACGCGGACCTGATGGGCTGAGCGCCGGGCTCGACCCGCCGGCATCCCCGCGGCGATTGCCTCGCCGCGGGCATGGCAGAATTGCCCCCCATGGTTGTCAATCGCGCCAACCGCCCGCGGGGCCGGCGTGCTCCATATTGGCCGCTCCATCAACAAGGGCAGGAGCAGTCGCAATGAAACGGTACGTGATCGAACGGAACATCGAAGGCGTGGGCAAGCTCAACGCCGAGCAGCGCAAGGGCGTCGCGGCGACCTCCAACGCCGCGCTCGCGAAGCTCGCGGGCAAGGCGCAGTGGGAGCACTCGTACGTAGTCGACGACAAGACGTTCTGCATCTACCTCGCCGAGGACGAGGCCGCGGTGCTCGAGCATGCGCGCCTGAGCGGCTTCCCCGCGCACAAGGTCACCGAGGTGCGCGCGGTGATCGAGCCAATGACCGCGGCCTAATGGAACCGGCGGCGGCCCGGCGCCATTCCAGCGCGAGACACCGCGACGGCGTCCTCGATGTGACGGTGATCGTGCAGGAAGGGGGCTACCCTTCCGAAGCGATCGGGCCGATCGAGGTGTTCCATTCCGCGGGCTCGCTGTGGAACCAGCTCCATGGCGAACGGCCGCTGCCGCGCTTCCGTGTCAGGACCGCCTCCCACGACGGTCGCCCGGTGACGAGCCTGTGCGGCCTCACCATCGCGCCCGAGCACTCGATCGAGGAGATCCGCCGCACGGACATCGTGATCGTTCCGGCCGCGGGATGGGAAGTGCGTCCCGAGCTGCCGGCGAGCACCGCGCTCGTCGCATGGCTGCGCAGGATGCACGCGCGCGGCGCCTGGATCGCGGGCATCTGCACGGGCGTGGCGTTCCTCGCCGAGGCCGGCCTGGTCGACGGGCGGATCGCGACCACGCATTGGGCCGCCGCGGAGGCGATGCGCATCCGCTATCCCGGGGTCAACTGGCAGGCCGAGCAGTTCGTGACCGAGGACGGCCGCATGCTCTGCGCGGGCGGCGCCTATTCGTGGATGGACCTGAGCCTCCACCTCGTCGAGAAGTTCTGCGGCCATGAGGTCGCGCTGCAATGCGCGAAGGCGTTGCTCCTCTCCATGCCGCGCGCGTCCCAGTCGAGCTACTCCTCGGTCGCCCTTTCGCGGCCGCATTCCGACGATCGCATCCGGAAAAGCGAGCAGTACCTGCGCGAGCACTTCCGCTCCGGCGTCTCGATCGAGGCGCTCGCGAAGCGCGCGGCGATGAGCCCGCGCAATTTCATCCGGCGCTTCAAGGCGGCGACCGGCCGGCTTCCGGGCGAGTACCTGCAGCTGCTTCGGGTCGCCGCCGCGAAGGAGCTCCTCGAATCGGACGCCATGCCGATCCAGACCGTCTGCGCGCACGTGGGCTACGAGGACCTCGCGTCGTTCCGCAAGGTCTTCAGGCGCCACGCCGGGATGAAGCCGGCCGAATACCGCGAGCGGTTCGCCCGCGCGCGCTTCGCGCACGGCGATCCTTCGATCGATTCCCGCCCCCAACCCACGGGGTGATCACGCTCGAGCTGCGACCCGCCTGCGAGAACTGCGGCAAGCCCGTGCCCCCGACTCGCTCGACTTCGCCATCATTTCACGGCCGAAAGCCCCTTCACGCCGTGCCGCTCGATCGAGCGCGCGACGAATCCCGAGGCGGTCGCCTCCTCGACGAACGCGCGCAGGTACTCCGCCGCCGCGCGCCGCTCGCGCGGGGTGCCGATGCCATGATTGACGCAGGTGAACCGGCCCTCGAGGAGCCGCCCGCCGGCGATCTTCGCCAGGGATTCGAGCAGCATCGGTTTCAGTCCCGGCAAGGCGTCGGCTTCCCCCCGGTTGAAGAGATCGATCGCGGCCGGGGCGCCGTGGGTCCGGATGAGCGTGGCGTTGCGCAGCGTTCGCGTGAGGTACAGCTCGTACCCCGCCTTCGCCGGCGCGACGATGCGAACTCCGGGGCTGTCCACCTCCTCCACCGACCGGAGCGCAGAGTTCCCGTGGACCACGTAGGTCGCCTCGATCTCGGTCATCGCGGGCGAGAAAGCGATCGATTGGGCACGCGCCTCCTCGATCGCGAGAATCGCGACGTCCCA
>DATIVM010000501.1:0-4030 GCA_035465975.1 Usitatibacter sp. | reverse complement strand
TGATCGCCGCGCTGCTGCACGACGTGACCGAGGACACCTCGGTCACCAAGGACGAGATCTCCGACACCTTCGGCAAGCCGGTCGCCGAGCTCGTCGACGGCGTCTCCAAGCTCGACCGCATCGAGTTCGCGACGCTGCAGCACGCGCAGGCGGAGAACTTCCGCAAGATGCTGCTCGCGATGGCGCGCGACGTGCGCGTCATCCTCATCAAGCTCGCCGACCGCCTGCACAACATGCGCACGCTCGAGGCCGTGCCGCCCGAGAAGCAGGAGCGCATCGCGCGCGAGACGCTCGACATCTACGCGCCCATCGCCAACCGCCTGGGCCTCATCTCGCTCTACTACGAGCTGGAGGACCTGGGCTTCCACTACCTGCACCCGACGCGCTTCCGCGTGCTCGAGAAGGCGCTCAAGAAGGCGCGCGGGAACCGCCGCGACGCGGTGGGCAAGATCCAGGAGGCGATCCAGGCGCGCCTGAAGGAGTTCAGGGTCGAGGCGCAGGTGAGCGGGCGCGAGAAGCACATCTCCTCGATCTACAAGAAGATGCAGGAGAAGAACATCTCCTTCTCGGAGGTGTTCGACATCTACGGCTTCCGCATCATCGTGCCCGACGTCCCGAGCTGCTACCTCGCGATGGGGGCACTGCACACCCTCTACAAGCCGATCCCGGGCAAGTTCAAGGACTACATCGCGATCCCCAAGGCGAACGGCTACCAGTCGCTGCACACGACGCTCTTCGGGCCGTTCGGCATGCCGATCGAGATCCAGATCCGCACCCAGGACATGCACAAGGTCGCGGAGGCGGGCGTCGCCTCGCACTGGATGTACAAGACGGTCGAGGGCGACACGAAGGACGTGCAGCTCAAGACCCACCAGTGGCTGCAGTCGCTGCTCGAGATCCAGAGCGAGAGCGGCGACGCGCTGGAGTTCCTCGAGCACATCAAGGTCGACCTCTTCCCCGACGAGGTCTACGTCTTCTCGCCCAAGGGGAAGATCTTCGCGCTGCCCAAGGGCGCCACGCCGATCGACTTCGCCTACGCGGTGCACACGGACGTCGGCAACCACTGCGTGGCGGCCAAGGTGGACGGGGAGCCGGTTCCCCTCGGCACGATCCTGCGCAACGGCAACCGCGTGGAGATCATCACCGATCCCCAGGCGCGCCCGAACCCGGTGTGGCTCTCCTACGTCGCGACCGGCAAGGCGCGCTCGCACATCCGCCATTACCTGAAGACGATGCAGCTCGCGGAATCGGCGGAGGTGGGCGAGCTCCTCCTCGTGCAGGCGCTGCGCTCGCTCAAGGCGAATCCCGACGAGATCGGGGAGGCGCACTGGGCGCGCTTCTTCAAGGGCGACGCCGCCAAGTCGCGCGAGGAGGTGATGGCCGACATCGGGCTCGGCAAGCGCCTCGCGGTGGTGGTGGCGAAGAAGCTGCTGTCGATCGCCGAGGGCTCGCCCGAGGGCGAGAGCCGGCTCGACCCGATCACCATCCGCGGCACCGAGGGGCTCGCGGTGCAGTTCGCGCAATGCTGCCGCCCGATCCCCGGCGACCCGATCATCGCGCAGATCAAGAAGGGGCAGGGGCTCGTGGTGCATACCCACGACTGCCCCGCGATCCACCCGTTCCACTTCGATCCGGAGAAATGGGTGGAGGTGCAGTGGGACACGTCCTCGGGCCGCTTCTTCGACGTGAACGTGCGGCTCATCGCGCAGAACCATCGCGGCGTGCTCGCGCGCCTGGCGGCCGAGGTCTCGGAGGCGGACTCGAACATCGACCATATCGAGACCGAGCAGCGCTCGAGCCCCGACTACACCACCGTGGTCTTCACCATCCAGGTGAAGAACCGGCTGCACCTCGCGCACGTGTTCCGGCGGCTGCGCCGGATCCCGGAAGTGGTGCGGATTTCGCGCCTCAAGAAAAAGACCACCTAAAGGGAATTTCGGGTAGCGGGAACGGCGTTGGACCGGACAAACTACGGTTTGCCGGTCGACGCCATCGAGCAAGAGACGAACGCACATGAAACCCATCTCCACCCCCGAAGCCCCGGCCGCCATTGGCACGTACTCGCAGGCCGTGCGCGCCGGGAACACCGTGTACCTCTCGGGGCAGATTCCCCTCGACCCGCGGAGCATGCAGCTCGTCGAGGGCTTCGAGAACCAGGCGAAGCGCGTGTTCGAGAACCTGCGCGCGGTGTGCCGGGCGGCCGGCGGCGATTTCGACCGCGTGGTGCGCGTCACCGTATACCTCACGGACCTCACGAACTTCGCCAAGCTGAACGAGGTGATGGGAACCTACTTCCGCCAGCCCTATCCGGCGCGCGTCGCGATCGGCGTGGCGTCCCTTCCGCGCGGCGCGCTCGTCGAGGTCGACGCCGTGATGCACCTGGGATCCACGCCGGGCGCGTGAAGGTCGCCGCCGGGAATAGCGACGGCCCCGGCAAGTTGGGGAATCCCGACGGCACCGGCAAGTCGCGGGCCCGCGCCGCGCCGCCGGCCCCCGACGCGCGCCTCGAGAAGCTCGGCATCCGGTCGATGCTCGACCGGGTGCTGCACCTGCCGCTGCGCTACGAGGACGAGACGAAGCTCACGCCGCTCGCCGAGGCGCGGGCCGGCGAGCCGGTGCAGGTCGAGGCGGAGGTGGTCGAGTCGGAGGTGAAGTACCGGCCGCGCCGCACGCTGGTGGTGAAGCTGGTTGAAAGGACGCCCCAACAAGTTGGGGACCCCGGGGGCGAGCGCTTCCTGTGGGTGCGCTTCCTGAACTTCTACCCGAGCCAGGTGAAGCAGTTCGCGCCCGGCCGGCGCGTGCGGCTCTTCGGCGAGGTCCGCCCCGGCTTCTTCGGCGACGAGATGGTGCACCCGCGCTATCGCATCGTCGCGAAAGGCGCGCCGCTGCCGACCTCGCTCACGCCGGTCTATCCCACGACGGCGGGACTGTCGCAGGCGGCCTTGCGCGAGAAGATCGGCGAGGCGCTCGACACGCTCGCGCTCGAGGACACGCTGGAGGAGGAGGTCCTCGCCAGGCTTCGCCTCGGCGGCTTCCGCGAGAGCGTGCTCTTCCTCCATCGCCCGCCCCCGAAGGTCGACCCGAAGAGCCTCGAGGAACGCACCCACCCGGCGTGGCGGCGCCTCAAGTTCGACGAGCTCCTGGCGCAGCAGCTCGCCATGCGCATCGCCTACCGCGAGCGGCGGGCGAAGAGCGCGCCGCCGCTGCCCGACGCGCACACCCTCACCAACGCCCTCGTCCGCTCGCTGCCCTTCGCGCTCACCCGCGCGCAGCGCCACGCCCAGGCCGTCATCGCGAAGGACCTCGCGCAGCCCCATCCCATGCGCCGCCTCCTGCAGGGAGACGTGGGAAGCGGGAAGACGCTGGTCGCCGCGCTCGCGGCGCTGCAGGCGATCGAGAACGGCTGGCAGGCGGCCCTCATGGCGCCCACCGAGATCCTCGCCGAGCAGCACTACCTCAAGCTCGGCCACTGGCTGGAGCCGCTCGGCGTGAGGATCGCGTGGCTCTCGGGAAGCCTCAAGGCGCGCGCGCGGAAGGCCGCGCTGGAAGCGATCGCGAGCGGCGAGACGAAGCTCGCGATCGGCACCCACGCGCTGTTCCAGGAGGACGTCGCCTTCGCGAAGCTCGGGCTCGCAGTCGTCGACGAGCAGCACCGCTTCGGCGTCGAGCAGCGCCTCGCACTCGCCTCGAAGGGCGGCGGCGAGCCGCACCAGCTGATGATGAGCGCCACGCCCATCCCGCGCACGCTCGCGATGAGCTACTTCGCCGACCTCGACGTGACGGTCATCGACGAGCTTCCGCCGGGCCGCACGCCGGTGGTGACGAAACTCGTCTCCGAAGAGCGGCGCGACGAGGTGATCGCGCGCATCCGCGAGAGCTGCCGCGACGGTGCGCAGGCCTCCTGGGTGTGCCCGCTCATCGAGGAGAGCGAGCAGCTGCAGCTCCAGACCGCGCTCGAGACGTTCGAGACCATCAAGGCCACGTTCCCCGACCTCGCCGTGGGCCTCGTGCACGGGCGCATGAAGCCGGC
>DATIVM010000500.1:0-4132 GCA_035465975.1 Usitatibacter sp. | reverse complement strand
CGCCTCCAGGTCCGCGACCACCTGCCGCCGGAACGCCTTGTAGCCGCCGTCGAGGCGCACCGGGTTCCACCCGACCTGGCGCAGCACGTGGGCGAGCGACCCCGAGCGCCCGCCTCCGCGCCAGCAGTAGACGAGCGGGCGCCACGAGCGCGGCTTTTCCGCGAAGCGCTCCTCGATGATGCGCGCGATGTTGCGCGCGGCGATGGGCGCTCCGAGGCGCTTCGCCTCGAAGGCCGATTGCCGCTGGTAGACCGTGCCCACCCGCGCGCGCTCCGCGTCGTCGAGGACCGGCGTGTTGATCGCGCCCGGCAGGTGGTCCTCGGCGAACTCCGAGGGGCTGCGCGCGTCGAGCACGTCGTCGAAGGCGCGGATCTCGGCGAGGGCGAGGGGCGTGGCGACGACCGCTTCGGGCCGGTCGCGGTGGAACGGGAGCTCCGTCACGAGCGCGCCTTCCGCAGCAGCGGCTCGAGCGTGGCCCACACGTTGTCGACGATGCGCGGCTGCGCGGCGGCGGTCGGATGGAGCTGGTCGGACTGGAAGAGGTCGGGGCGCTCCGCGATGCCCGCGAGCAGGAAGGGCACGAGGGGCACCTTCTCCCGCTTCGCGACGGCGGGATAGACGTCGTGGAACTCGGTCACGTAATCGATGCCATAATTCGGCGGAATCATGACGCCCACCAGCACGGGCTGCGCGCCCGCCTTGCGCACGAGCCGGACCATGCGCTCGAGGTTGGCGCGGATCTGCGCGACCGGCTGCCCGCGCAGCGCATCGTTGGCGCCGAGCTCGATCACCACCACGGAAGGACGGTGCCGCGCGAGGTCGCCGGGCAGACGGCTCAGGCCGCCGGAGGTGGTCTCGCCGGAGACGCTCGCGTTCACCACCTTCCATGGCAGGCCCGCGTGGTCGATGCGCCCCGCGAGCAGGCTCACCCATCCCTCGCTGGAGGCAAGGCCGTAGGCCGCCGAAAGGCTGTCGCCGAACACCATCACCGTGCGCGCGGCGAGCGCGGGCGCGGCGAGGACGAGGAGGGCGGCGGCGAGGGCGAGCCGCCGCGCGAACGCGAGCAGGGGGGATCGCACTTGGAAGCGGAGCATCGGGCGAAGACGAACATTGTGACGGCAGAGGGCTTGACCAAACAAGTCGCCACGCCCGATCACGTCCTCACCATCGTGCGCGACGCGACGTTTTCGGTCGCCGCGGGCGAAGCCGTCGCGATCCTGGGCGCGTCGGGCTCGGGCAAGTCCACGCTGCTCGGATTGCTCGCGGGGCTCGACGTTCCCAGCGCCGGAAGCGTGCGGATCGACGGCGAGGACCTCTTCGCGCTCTCCGAGGACGGACGCGCCCGGCTGCGCGGCCGCATGGTGGGGTTCGTCTTCCAGTCGTTCCAGCTGCTCCCGGCGCTCACGGCGCTCGAGAACGTGATGCTGCCCCTTGAGCTTTCCGGCGGCGCGGATGCGGCGGGGCGCGCGCGGCGCGTCCTCGAGCGCGTGGGGCTCGGCGAGCGGCTCGGCCACTACCCGCGCCAGCTCTCGGGCGGCGAGCAGCAGCGGGTGGCGGTGGCGCGCGCGTTCGTGACCGAGCCGCGCCTCCTCTTCGCCGACGAGCCCACCGGCAACCTCGATTCGGCCACCGGCGAGCAGGTGATCGAGCTGCTCTTCGAGATGAACCGCGAGCGCGCGACCACGCTCGTCCTCGTGACGCACGACCCCGACCTCGCGAGGCGCTGCGACCGCCGGGTCCACATCGCCGCGGGCGAGATCACGCACGAGGACTAGCCGGCGATGAAGCGATTCCCGCTCGCGGCGCGCATGCTGCGGCGAAACTGGAGCGCAGGGGAGCTGCGCGTGCTGCTCCTCGCGCTCTTCATCGCCGTCGCGAGCGTGACCACCGTGGGCTTCTTCGCGGACCGCGTGCAATCGGCGCTCGACCGGCAGGCGAACGAGCTCCTCGGCGGCGACCTCGTCGTCGCGGCGGACCATCCGGTGCCGCAGCCCTTCGTGCAACGCGCACGCTCGGAGGGCCTCGCGATCGCCACGACCGAGACGTTTCCCAGCATGGTGTCCGCGGCGGGCGGCGTGAACCTCGCGGAGATCAAGGCCGCGTCGGCGAACTTCCCGCTGCGCGGGCGCATTCGCCTCGCCGACAAGGTGGGCGGGCCGGAGCGCCTCGCCGAAGGCGGCCCGCGCCCGGGCACGGTGTGGATCGCGCCCGCCCTCGCGGACCGCCTCGGGCTCGCGGTGGGCGGTCGGCTCAAAGTGGGGCGCGCGGAGCTCGAGATCGCCGCCATCATCGCGCGCGAGCCCGACAGCGTGCTCGACTACTTCGGCATCGCGCCGCGCGTGCTGCTGAACGAGGCGGACCTTCCCGCGACGCAGCTCGTCCAGGTCGGAAGCCGCGTCACCTATCGCCTGCTCCTCGCGGGCGAGCCGAAGGCGGTGGCGCGCTATCGCGCCGCGATGTCGCGCGGGCTCGGACGCGGCGAGCGCATGGAGGGCGTGTGCGATTCGCGCAGCGAGGTGCGCACCGCGCTCGAGCGCTCGCAGCGCTTCCTAGGCCTCGCCTCGCTGCTCTCGGTGGTGCTCGCCTCCGTCGCCGTGGCGCTCGCCGCGCGCCGCTACACGCAACGCCAGACCGATGCCGCGGCGATGATGCGCTGCCTGGGCGCCACCCAATCGGACATCTTCGCGCTCAACGCGTGGCAGTTCGCGCTCCTCGGCGTCGCCGGCTGCGCCCTCGGCTGCGTCGCCGGTTACGCGGCGCAGGCCGTGCTCGCCCATTGGCTCGCGGGCTTCTTCACGGTGGAGCTCCCGCTGCCTTCGCCGTGGCCGGCGCTGCGCGGCGTGCTGATCGGGCTGGTGCTGCTGCTCGGCTTCACGCTGCCGCCGCTGCTGAGGCTGCGCGGCGTGCCGACGCTGCGCGTGCTGCGGCGCGACGTCGCGCCGCTGGAGCCGGTGAGCCTGGGCGCCTTCGCGCTCGGCCTGGCGGTCCTCGCGGCGCTGATCGCGTGGCAGGCGGGCGACCTCAAGCTCGCCGCGATCTCGCTCGGCGGCTTCGCCGGCGCGCTCGTCGCCTGCGCCGTCGTGGGCTACGGCCTCATCCGCCTCGTCGCCCGCGCGCGCGCCGCCGCGCACGGTCCGTGGCGCTACGGGCTCGCGAACCTCGGCCGGCGCACGGGCGCGAGCCTGGTGCAGATCATCGCGCTTGGCCTCGGCCTCATGGCGATGCTCATGCTCACGCTGGTGCGCGGCGAGCTCATCACGCGCTGGCAGGAGTCGATGCCGCCCGACATGCCGAACCGCTTCGCGATCAACATCCAGACCGACCAGCTCGCCGCCGTGAAGTCGTATTTCGACGCCGAGCGCCTCGCCACGCCCGACCTCTACCCGATGGTGCGCGGGCGGCTCAATGCGATCGGCGCGCGGCAAGTGTCGGCGTCGACGTACGAGGATCCGCGCGCCAGGCGCCTCGTGGAGCGCGAGTTCAACCTCTCGTGGGCCGATACGCTGCGGCCCGACAATCGCGTCGTGGCGGGGAAGTTCTGGGCGGCGGGCGCGAGCGCGCCGCAATTCTCGGTGGAGGAGGGGCTCGCGAAGACGCTCGGGATCGCGGTGGGCGACACGCTTTCCTTCGACGTCGGCGGCACGCGCTTCACCGCGCCGGTGACGAGCCTGCGCAAGGTCGAGTGGGATTCCTTCAAGCCGAACTTCTTCGTGATCGCGAACCCGGCGCTCCTCTCCGGCTACCCGGCGAGCTGGATCACGAGCTTCCACCTCCCGGCGAGCCGCGAGGACGTGGTGACGGGCGTCGTGAGGCGATTTCCCAACGTGAGCGTGATCGACCTCACCGCGATGATGGAGCAGTTCCGGCGCATCACCGACCAGGTGTCGCGCGCGGTGGAGTTCGTGTTCCTGTTCGCGATCGCCGCCGGGCTCGTGGTGCTCTTCGCCGCGATCACCTCGACGCAGGACGAGCGCGTGTTCGAGGCGGCGGTGCTGCGCACCCTCGGCGCGAGCCGCCGCCAGCTCGCGATCCTGCAGCTCGCGGAGTTCCTCGCCATCGGGCTCCTCGCGGGCGCCGTGGCCTCGGCGGGCGCCGTCGCGCTCTCGATGGTGCTTTCCGACCGCGTGCTCGG
>DATIVM010000499.1:0-11085 GCA_035465975.1 Usitatibacter sp. | reverse complement strand
AAGACCGAAAGATACCTCGAGGCGATCCTCACGGCGAAGGTCTACGACGTCGCGATCGAGAGCCCGCTCGACCCCGCGCCCGCGATCTCGCGGCGGCTCGGCAACCACGTGCTGCTCAAGCGCGAGGACAAGCAGCCGGTGTTCTCGTTCAAGCTGCGCGGCGCGTACAACAAGATGGCCCACCTTCCGGCCGCCGAGCTCGCGCGCGGCGTGATCTGCGCCTCGGCCGGCAACCACGCGCAGGGCGTCGCGCTCGCGGCGCAGCGCCTGGGCGCGCGCGCGACCATCGTGATGCCGGTCACCACGCCGCGCATCAAGGTGGCCGCGGTCGCGGCGCGCGGCGCGAAGGTGGAGCTGCACGGCGACAGCTACCACGAGGCGCAGCTCCACGCGAAGGCGCTCATGCGCCGCCATCGCCTCACGTTCGTGCACCCGTACGACGACCCGCTGGTGATCGCCGGGCAGGGGACGATCGCGGTCGAGATCCTGCGCCAGCACGCGCGACCCCTCGATGCGATCTTCGTGCCCGTGGGCGGCGGCGGCCTCGTCTCCGGGATCGCGGCCTACGTGAAGCGGATCGCGCCGCGCACGAAGGTGATCGGCGTGCAGCCGGTGGATTCGGCGGCGATGCGGGAGTCGCTGCGGCAGGGGCGGCGGGTGACGCTCCCCCACGTGAACCTCTTCGCCGACGGCGTGGCCGTGCGCCAGGTGGGCCGCGAGACGCTGCGGCTCTGCCAGGAGCTGGTGGACGACATGGTGCTGGTCGACACCGACGAGATCTGCGCGGCGATCAAGGACATCTTCGAGGACACGCGCACGGTGCTGGAGCCGGCGGGCGCCGTGGCGCTCGCCGGCGCCAAGCGCTGGATCGGCAAGCGCCGGACGAAGGGCGGCAGCTACGTCGCCATCGCGAGCGGCGCCAACGTGAACTTCGATCGCCTGCGCTTCGTCGCCGAGCGCGCGGAGCTGGGCGAGCATCGCGAGGCCGTGCTCGCGGTGACGCTCCCGGAGCGCCCGGGCGCCTACAAGCAGCTCTGCGCGCTCCTCGGCAACCGCAGCGTCACCGAGTTCAACTACCGCTACGCGCCGGGCAAGGACGCGCACGTGTTCCTCGGCGTGTCGGTGAGCGGGGCCGAGGAGACGGCGCGCCTCGCCGCGCTCCTCGGCAAGCACGGCATCCCCGCCGTGGACCTCTCGGACAACGAGCTCGCGAAGCTCCACGGCCGCCACATGGTGGGCGGGCGCGCGCAGCTCGAGGTGCCGGAGATGCTCTACCGCTTCGAGTTCCCGGAGCGCCCGGGCGCGCTCATGAACTTCCTCGAGCACATGGGCACCGGCTGGAACATCTCGCTCTTCCACTACCGCAACCACGGCGCGGACGTGGGACGGGTGCTGGTCGGCCTGCAGGTTCCCGAGCGCGACCGGCCCGCCTTCCGCGCGTTCCTCCGCGACCTCGGCTACGACTACGCGGACGAGTCGCGCAACCCCGCGTACCGGTTCTTCCTGCGGTGAGCGCCGCGGGGCCTCCCTCCGCCGAGCGCAAGGCGCTCGAGCAGGCGGTGGCGCTCTTCCGCGCCGGCCGCGTGGCCGACTCCGAGGCGCTCCTGCGCCGCCTGCTCGCCGTGCAGCCCGGGCATGCCGACGCCCTCGAGCTCCTCGGCACCGCGCTCGGCGTGCAGGGCCGGCACGGCGAGGCGCTCGCCGCCTTCGACCGCGCGCGCGAGGCGAAGCCGTCCTCGCACTCCATCCGCCGCAACCGCGCGCAGGCGCTGCTGCATCTCGGGCGCCCCGCCGAGGCGCGCGCCGAGCTCGAGAAGGCGCTGCAGCTGCGTCCCGACCACGCGCCTTCCTGGGGACTCCTCGGCAGCGTGCTCGCCGCGCAAGGCGATGCGGCGGGCGCCGAGCGCGCCTATCGCCGCGCGCTGCAGGCCGCGCCGAGCGCCGAGGGGCACTACAACCTCGCGCTCCTGCTGCAGGAGGCCGGGCGCACCGAGGAGGCGATCGCCGGCTACCGCCAGGCGCTCGCGTTCAACCGGGATTTCGCCGCGGCCCACAACAACCTCGCCAACGCGCTGAAGGCGATGGGCCGCGCGGAGGAGGCGCTCGCGCATTACGCCGAGGCGCTGCGCGCGGACCCCTCGCTCGCCGACGCGCTCTCGAACTACGGCGCGGCCCTGCGCGAGGCGGGCCGCTTCGAGGCGGCGATCCCGCTCCTCGAGCGCGCGGCTGCGCTCAAGCCCGATTCCTGGGCGGCGCTCAACAACCTCGGCATGGCCTATCACGAGCGCCACCGCGACGCCGACGCCGTGCGCTGCTACCGCCGCGCGCTCGAGCTGCGGCCCGAGCTGCACGAGGCGCGCAACAACCTCGGCAACGCGCTTTCCGCGCTGGGCGAGGAAGCCGAGGCGATCGCGTGCTACCGCGCGGTGATCGCGCAGGCGCCCGCGCACCCCGACGCGTACAGCAACCTCGGTGTCCTGCTGCAGGAGCGCGGCGAGGTGGACGAGGCGATCGCGAGCTACCGGCGCGCGCTGGAGCTGCGGCCGGACCACGCCGACGCGCTGAGCAACCTCGGCTACCTCCTGCAGGAGCAGGGCCGGCTCGACGAGGCGATCGCGTACTACTCGCGCGCCCTCGAGGCGAACCCGCGATCGGCGCGCGCCGCGTACAACCTGGGCCTCGCGCTCATCGTGCGCGGCGAGCTCGAGCGCGGCTGGGAGCTGCACGAGAAGCGCTTCGAGACCGCGCCCCCGATCGCGGTCGCGCGGCGATTCCCGATCCCGGCGCTGCGCGCCTCCGACCTGCGGGAGGGCCACCGCATCGCGATCTGGCGCGAGCAGGGCGTCGGCGACCAGGTCCTCTATTCGACGCTCGTGCCCGAGCTCGCCGCGCGCGGTCAATCGTTCGTGCTCGAAGCCGACGCGCGGCTGGTGCCCGCATACCGGCGCGCGCATCCCGACTGGACGGTCGCGCCCCCCGAGCAATCGGAGGCGGCATTCGCATCGTGCACGCGCCACATCGCGGTGGGCACGCTGCCGATGCTGCTGCGGCCGAGCGTGGCGAGCTTCGCCGCCCAGCCGCGCGCGCTCCTCGCCGCGGATGCCGAGCGGCGCGACGCGTTCCGCGCGCGCATCGCGGCGCCGGGCGTGCGCACCGTCGCCCTCTCGTGGCGCAGCTTCCAGCCCAGGGGCCGCGGCTACGTGCAGCGCAAGAAATCGGCGGGGCTGGAGCCGCTCCTCGCGCTCTCGCGCCGCGAGGACCTGCGCCTCGTGGACGTGCAGTACGGCGACACCGCGGCGGAGCGGGAGGCGTTCGCGCGCCTCGGGGGAAGGCTCGAGCGCTTCGAGGAGCTCGACCTCTTCAACGACCTCGACGGCGTGCTCGCGGCGATCGATGCCTGCGACGCGGTGGTCACGACGAGCAACGTGACGGCGCACCTCGCCGGCGCGCTCGGCAAGGAGACGCTGCTCGTGTACCTGGGCGCGAACCCGCCGTTCCATTACTGGGTGCCCCACGGGAGCGAGCGCTCGCTGTGGTATCCGTCGGTGCGCATCGTGACGGCGCCCGGGCTCGACAGCTGGGAGAAGGCTTTCGCGCGGGCCGCGGAGCTGCTGGCGGGGTGAAACGCGGCCGGGCGGGAGCCGGGGAGGGTGGTGCTGTTGAGTGGATTCGAACCACCGACCTACTGATTACGAATCAGTTGCTCTACCAGCTGAGCTACAACAGCACGCGAGCCCGTAATTCTACAAGAAAAGAGGGCCGGGGAACCCCGGCCCTCCGCCATGTCGCGGGTGGTGCTATTCGTCGCCCTTCTGGTACCAGTAGATCCGCGAGCGCTTCTGCTTGATGGGCACGGGCGGCTGCTGCGCCCCAATCGGCGAGCCGGTGCCGGTCTGCAGGTCGATCGCGCCGATGAGCACGCTGATCGGCCGCTGCGTTCCGGCATCATCCACCGGCACGGTTCCGATCACCGGCGACGGCGGCAGGCCGCCCCCGGTGAAGACGCCAGAGCGCGAGCCGCCGCACAACTGTCCCGTGCCGATCACGCCGGAGGCGTTGAACAGGTTCACCGCGTAGCCGCGCGCCTCGCCGAGGTTCGTCGAGCACGAGTTCTTCGCGGGCAGGGGGCGGTTTGTGCTGAAGAACACGGTTCCGCCGAAGATCACCGAGGAGGTGACGGTCTGCTCCCCCTGTCCCGCGTTGAGGTCCATGAACCAGCCCAGCTTGCCGCTCGCGAGGACCGTGTTGCAGTCCGTCCCCGAAGTGAAGTTCGACATCGAGTCGCCGTCGAGATCCACCGTCGAAGTGGAGAACGTGTCCGTGAACATGTAGAAGCGGTTCGTCACCGGCGTCGTGTACGGATAGTTCGTGATGAGGGGCCGTTCGCGGTCGCCCGATCCCAGGGTGAGGATGACCTGGTTGGACAGCGCGAGCGCCGACGGGCCGAAGAGGAACTTGCGCCCGGCGCCGCTGGTCCTCGCGATCTTCGTGATGGTCCAGGCGCCCGAGGCGCGCGGCGCCATGGTCGTCGGATCCACGAAGTCGATCCGGTAGAGGTTGCCCCCGGTGTCGGCGGCGTAGGCGTGGTCCGCCAGGCCGTCGAAATCGCGATCCACGAGGGTCACGTCGCCCGGGACGGCGCGGTCGGTGTCGAACGTCCGGATCACGGTTCCCGAATCCGCGTCGATCACGTACACGTGCCGGCCTTTCTCGACGGATGTGCAGCTGGTCACGGCGTTGTCGTTGTCCTCGCAAGCATCGTATCCGCCGCCCATGACGATCACGGGCGCGCCGCCGCTGCTGTAGCCCTTGGTGAACGCGACGTTCGCCAGGGACCACGTCTGGCCGATCCCGCTCACGCTGCCCGGGGAGCAGCCCGTGTCGTCGAGGAGATCGGGACAACCGAGCGACCATTTCAGGACGGGCGACGTGCTCGTCACATCGAACGCGTAGAGCATGCGGCCGCCGCGGCGCATGGTCGGGAAGATCCAGACCTTCGTGTTGTCGGCGTTCTGGTAAAGGCCGGTGGCGCCGTCGAAGAAATAGTCCTTCGAGGCGGTCGGCAGTGTCGTCTCGACGGTGGGATAGTCGATCAGCGGCGAATTCAGGTACAGGCGCCGCAGCTTCGAATGGTGCTCCGGCGCGATGAACGACCACAGCTCGCGACCGCTCGCCCCGTCGACCGCCCGGTACGGGCCGTCGTTCGCTCCGTAATAGATGACCACGCCGCGGCCGCCCCCGTAGTTGACCGGCAACGGGCGAGAGTGCGCGATATCGCCGTGGATCGAGGGGCGCGGCTCGGTCAGGTCGGAGTTCACGTTCTCGTCGTTCACGTCCTTGCCGAACGTGTAGTCGACGATGGCCTGGTTCTCCGTGGAGCTCGCCGCCCCGGTGCGCGCGGCCGTCACGGCCGCCGAGTTGAACAGGGCGAGGCTGCCGAAGCTGACGCCCTCCGTGTACATGGTGCGGTTGACCACGTATGGCGGGATCGCGCTCGCGCTGTTGCCTTTCCTCAGGACCTCGCCCGCCCCACCCTTCTCGACGACGGCGCCGTCCGGGAGGTCCGAGTTCGCGCTGTTCGGGATGAGGGTGCAGCTGCCCGCGCTGGGCGGCGAGAATAGCCAGTAATTGCCGCTGTCCGTGGTCCAGAAGCTCTGCGCGCAGGGCTGCAGGAAGCCGGTGGTCGAGGAAACCGCCTCGTTGCCGTTCGCGTCGGCGAGCGCCGCGCCGGTGGAGAACAGCGCCACCTGGTACTGCTTCAGGTTGCCGTACCACCGCGGCTGCGCCTTCGGATCCGGGCGGAACATGCCGATGTAGACCTGGTTCGCGTTCTGCGAGCGGTTCGTGGCGTTGATCGGCAGGCTCGCGGAAGCGAACACGGAGTTCACCGACTGCACCTGGATGACGATGTTTTCCAGCGCCTTGAGGATGTCGTCCTTGCTGTGCACCGCGAAATACTGCTGCGAGCCGCCGGCGAACTTGGCCATCGCCTGCAGGAGCGCCGTCTGCTGGGTATCCTGGTGCGCGTTGTACACGTCGAGCGTGAACGTCTGCGCGTATTGCTGGCCCCCGACCGAATTCGTGTCGGTAAGGTAGAGGTACCTCGCCCAGCTCGCCGTGAGGTTCGCCTTGTTGCCGATCGGGCCCGGGATCGTGGGGTCGCCGTTGACGTTCGTGAGGAGCGTCGGCCCCAGCACGCTGCTCGGATAGCCGTTGCCGATGAAGATGATGTAGTTGCGGGCGCAGGAGTCCGAGCCGTCGGAATTGAACGGCGGCCGGTAAGTGCTCTTGTCGCCGTCGGTGAACGCGAACGGGTCCGCCTTCGGGTCGAGGCCGGAATAGCGGATCGGCCCGAAGTGCGTCGAGTCGGTGATGTATGGGGTGGGCGTCGAATCGGTGTGCGCGTGCGCGGGATCGGTGTAGCCGCCGAAATACTTGTAGGCCTCGAACATCGAGGCCTCGTAGATGGTGAACGAGGAGCTCGTCTCCTCGTTGTTGCTGCTGAAGTTCTGCAGGATGCAGTTCGGCGTGCCCATGATGCTGTTGGTGCTCGGGCAGCCCTTGCCGGTGCCGTCGATCATCTCCTTGAAGGCGAGCCGGTTCGTGTCGTTCCCCATGCCGCGGATGGCATAGCGCACGTAGGCGCCCGTGGGGCTTCCCGCGCCGGTGTACATCATGAGGCCGATGTTCACGTTCTTGACCAGGAAGTTTCCGTTCTGGTCCTTCATGTCCATCAGCTCGGAGAGGGCCTGCAGCTCGGACTGGCCCTGCTTGCCGTCGGGCCACTGCTGGTCGTTGCGGTTCCAGTTCGCGCTGTTGTCGAGGATGATCAGGATGTTCGGCGCGGGACCGGTGAGGCCCGCCGCGCCGGTGAAGAGGTCGATGTCCTCCGCGAGGGCCGGAAGGGCCGCGAAAGAGGTCGCCGCGAGCGCGCCGGCGAAGAGCTTGCGAAGGAAGGTCGGCTTCATGGTGCCTCCGTCAAAAAGGGGATGGCATCAGGGACAATTGGTGGAGAGATCCAGCTGCTTCATGCGGATCCCCACACCCTGGACGGCGGTGACGTTGACGTCCGAGTTCGTTGTGGTCGTCCCCGACTGCAGCGTCTGGGCGGTGATGTTCCATACCGCGGCGCCGCAGAGGGAGTCGCCCGTGGGAGCGGCTCCCGCGACGCCGAACTGCTGCTGCTGGCCCTGGACGCAGGCGACGTCCTCGCTGCTCGCGCTGCCTCCCGAAGGAATGTTCAGCTCGGAGACCTTGATCGCCCGGGCCTGCACGCAGGCCGGGACCGGCGTGAGCGTGGTGGTGTATTCCGGAACGCCGTCGCCGTTCACGTCGGTACAGGTGGTGTTCGCCGCCCCGCAGGGGTTCGGGATCGCGTTCGCCGGCGTCACCGCGAATGCCGTGGTGCTGATGGCCAGCTCGAGCGTCGCCTGGGCCGCGTCGAGCGCCTCGGTGCGCTCCTGCATGTTCCCCACCATGCGCAGGTTCGTCACCGAGGTGTTCATCGCGGTCAACGCGAACAGCGTGAGCATGACCAGCATGACGAGGGCGACGAGCAGCGTCACGCCGCGTTCGCGGCCGGGTCGGCGGCTCATGGCGTTTCTCTCCGTTGCGCCGCATTCACGATCCGGACCAGGGTCGTGTAGGCGTGTCGGTGATAAGGTCCGCCGGGCGTCACCGTGATCGGCGCGCCGCCGGCGTCGTTTCCGAGGTTGTATGTCTTCACGTCGGTGTAGCCGGGAGAGGGGTCGATGTTGCGGGCGAGGAGGTAGATCCGCGCGGTCACCACGTTCATCCAGTTGCTGACCGGGTCGCATCCCGACGGGCAGGTATAACCGGTGGGATCGGCGCTGTACGCATCGGGCAGGCCGTCGCCGTCGATGTCGATGCCGTACTCCACGTTGAACTCCTCGATGCCCTCGACGAGCGGCGTGTCGACGAAGCCGCTTCCGGTGAAATCCCGCCGCTTGAGGGTCGGGACGGCGGAAGGCAACGCGGCTCCGTTGTCGGTGCTGATGTAGTAGATGCGCACGTAGTACTGGCGGATTCCCGCCGTCGTGGCGCAGTCGCGAAGCCGCAGCGGGAAGGCCACGGCCCCCTGCAGTCCCAGGACGTACGGGGTGGCGGCCTGCTCGGTCGCGCACTTCGAAAGCTGGATATAGGGATATCCGCCCACCGCCGCCGGGCAGCTGCCCACGCCGGCCTCGCAAGTGCTCGCGCGGCGTATCGCGACGATGTCCGTGCCGGCCTTGAGCGACGGGAAGGCGCAGTCGGCGGGATAGCCCGCGCCGTTGTCGTAGCCCTGGACGTGCAGCCGGAAGGCCGCCGCCCACACCAGCGGGTCCGTCGAGCAGGGGTCCTGCAGCGCGGCGGGCGCGGCCACCGCCCGGGGATCGAACTCGCCGTAGAACCCGGCGAGCCGCAGGTCGCTCGCGAGCAGCTCGATGGCGAAGCGGCCGTTCTCGATCTGGCGGCTGTTGCGTTCCAGCTCCTGGCGGGCGCGGCTCGAGTTGGCGAAGATCGTGGTGAGCGCCGCCATCACCACCAGGCCGATGGCGATCGCGATCATCAGCTCGACCAGCGACAGGCCCGCCATCCGACGGCGGGCGGCGATCGCGCGGGGTTGGTGCTCTCGCATTCGGCGGCTCCTCATGGCGTCACGCAGGCGCCGGTCGCCGGGTCGTTCTGCAGGCAGCCGATGACCACCGTCGCGGTGACGGCGCGGCGCAGGCCGCTGCCGCCGTAGAGACCCTCGCCGCAGGTCGTGCCCGGCTCCTTCGTCGCGACGGTGCCCTGCCACACGACCGAGACGAGGAACTGGCGCGGCATCACCGGATCGATGTTCTCGACGCATCCGCGCGCGCCGATCATCGCGCCCACGCTGATGCCGTTGTTCGACTCCGCGGCGCCCAGCAGCGCGTTGTTCCACTCGCACAGGTCCAGGTTCGCGCCCGTGAGCCCGGCGCAGGCCCCCTCGGTGTTTCCCGTGCCGAGGGGCGAGGCGGTCACGTACGACATCGAGTTCTTGCGGTTGGAACTGATGCGATCGACCATGTCCTGCAGCAGCTCCATGGCCTGCGCCCGCTGGAACGATTCGGCCTCCACCATCCCCGCCCTTGCGTGCAGGCCGGCGAGGCCGAGGAGACCGAGGATCACGATGACGACTGCGACCAGCACCTCGATCATCGAGAACCCGGAATGGCGATTGGAAGGGATCAGCATGGGGCCTCCGTCGAAACCGGCCTGCCGCTCAGGTCGACGCTCACGCAGCGGTACATCGTCACGCCGCTGCTCGGCGTGGCCGCGAGGCTGAACGGCGCCACGGCGGCGCTGAGCCGCCCGCTCCCGGTGTAAGTGACGCTGCCGGGACCGTTGATGACGAGGCCCTCGAAGGCGTCCTGGTTCTTCACCACGTTGCCGTTCGTGTCCGTGATGCTCCAGCCGTTCAGCCACGAGCCCCCGGCGGGAGCCATCGTCACCGTCGTGTTGCGCTTGATCGCCTCGCTGCGCGCCATGGTGAGGCTCGAGAACACGTCGAAGGAGGCGCTGCGCAGGCGTTGGGTGCGAACCATGTCGCCCATGTACGGGGCCGCCATCACGGTGAGGATCGCGACGATCGCGACGACCACCATGAGCTCCACGGCGGTGAAGCCGGCGCATTTCCGGGAAATCGTTCGCGCGCCCATCGTCACCATCCCTGGTCGACGCCGCTCACGAGCCGTTTCTTGGCGCCCGTATTGTCGATGCTGAGGGTGCCGTCCGGCTCCTGGACGCTCCCGCCGATGGGCGTCGCTGTCACCGTGAAGCTGGGCGGCGTGGTCGCGGCGGCGGGTGTGACCGTCACCGTGTAGAAATCCGAGACGTCGTTCGGAACGGCCATGCTGAGGTCGGCGATGGCAGTGCCGCCTAGCGCATAGCCCCGCGCGTCGAGCAGATACTGCGCCTGCCGCGACGCCACATCGCTCAGGAAGGATTCGGCGTTCGCGCGCCGGGCCTTGCGCAAGTGCGACTGGTAGGACGGTAGGGCGATGGCCGCCAGGATCGCGACGATCGCGACGACGACCATGATCTCGATCAGCGTGAAGCCGCGGTTTCTCTTCAAGGCGGGCCTCCCATTCGGTGCCCGGAAAGATAGGGAACAGGGGGCTCGCCGGGCAAGCCCAGCCCGACCGGCGGCGCAAAACCGGGAGCGAACGGCGCGCCCGGGGGCGGTCAGGCCGAGTGGGGCCCCATCCCCTTCGGCAGGGGAAAGGTGATGTGCTCGTCGATGCCCTCGAGCTCGTGCACCCGGCGCACGCCCATCGCCTGCAGCCGCTGGATCACCTCGTGGACGAGCACCTCGGGGGCGGAGGCGCCGGCCGTGAGCCCGACGCGCTTCTTGCCGGCGAGCCACTCGGGGCGCAGCTCCTCGGCCCTGTCGATGAGGTAGGCCTCGCGGCCGAGGTTGCGCGCGACCTCGCGCAGGCGGTTCGAATTGGAGCTGTTGGGCGAGCCCACCACGATCACCACGTCGCACTGGGGCGCCATGAACTTCACCGCGTCCTGCCGGTTCTGCGTGGCGTAGCAGACGTCGTCCTTCTTCGGCCCGACGATCGCCGGGAAGCGCGCCCTGAGCGCGGCGATCACGCGCGCGCAGTCGTCGATGGAGAGCGTGGTCTGCGTGACGTAGGCGAGCTTCGCGGGGTCGCGCACCTCGAGCCGCGCGACGTCCTCCTCGTCCTCGACGAGGTACATGCCCGAATCCGACTGGCCGAGCGTGCCCTCGGCCTCGGGATGGCCTTCGTGGCCGATCATGACGACCTCGCGCCCCTGGTCGCGCATGCGCGCGACCTCCACGTGCACCTTGGTGACGAGCGGGCAGGTGGCGTCGAACACCTTGAGGCCGCGCGCCCTCGCCTCGCGCTGCACTTCGAGCGACACGCCGTGCGCGGAGAAGATCACCGTTGCGCCGGCCGGAACCTCGGAGAGCTCCTCGACGAACACCGCGCCCTTGGCGCGCAGGTCGTCCACGACGTACTTGTTGTGCACGATCTCGTGGCGCACGTAGATCGGCGCGCCGTACCGCTCGAGCGCGCGCTCCACGAT
>DATIVM010000498.1:0-3621 GCA_035465975.1 Usitatibacter sp. | reverse complement strand
CGCGACGGCGAGGCTGCGATTCGCCTGCAACGCATCGGCCACGAGCGCATCGAGCACCGGATCGCCGAGCGTGCGCCACCACGTCGCGAGGCTGCCCGGCGGCGCCTCGCTCCCGGGAGGCGCCGCGCGCCAGGCGGCGGGCACCTTGAGCGAAGCCGCGTCCGGAGGCCGGTAGTCGGGCCCCACGGCCGCGCACCCCGCGACGAGCATCGCGCAGGCGAGCAGGGCGGGTGCGGAAAATGGCAGGGGATGGCGGAATTCGCGCATGGACCGATCGGGGACAGGCCAACCCTCACCTTAGGCCGCCGGGAGCCCATGGGATTTGAGCCGCCGCAAGGGGGCGAGTTCGCGGCAGGCGCCGGCGCGCGAATCAGCAGCCCAGCACGCGGAAGAGCTCGAACCGCACGTTTCCTTCCACGAGCTTCACGGCGCGCACGCGCGAGCGGAAGCCCTCGCCGAGCAGCTCGAACTCCGCGCCGTCGACGAACGTGCCACCGGGCGCGAGGATGAGCTCGTCGGAGCTCGATTCGCCCTGGGCCACGAGCAGCGCGAGCTTGCGCACGCTGTTGGGGATCGCCTGCTTGAGCCATACCGCGCAGACCGCGTTCGCGAAGTACTGCACGCCGAATTCCGTCGCCCCGTCGGGAAGCCCCGTGATCCAGCGCGTCACGCCGATCCGCCATTGCACCCTCCCGGGCGCACGGATTCCCACTACCTCGCCGATCGTGATCGGGTACGCGGTGGAGGCGCTGCGGCGCACGCGCACCCCGCCGGGGCTCACGTTGATCACCGCCCACTCGTGGATGGGAACCAGCGTGCCGCTCTCGTCCTCGGGCAGCGACTGCAACGGCATCGTGAGGCCCTCGCGCAGCGCGCTCGTCTCCCGCTCGCCGTCCGCGCCGGTGTCGTGGGCGACGAAGGACGCGATCGGCTTCACGCCGACGCAGATCGCCACGCTGCCTTCCACCTCGTCGCGATGCTGCGCGCGCCGCGGCGGATCGTCCCAGAGCGCGGCGAGCTTCGCGGCGAGGTGGCCGCGTTCATCGCCGTCGGGCCATCCGGCGACGGGCGCCGAGATCGCGCCGAGCGCCTCGACGATCGCGGACGTGTCGAGCACGCGCAGGGTGGTTCCCGCGGCCACCGGCTCGCCGTCGCCCAGCGGGCGCGGCGGGCGGTCCTCGCCGCAATCGACCAGGAAGTGACAGGTGCGCCGTGTCGCGGGACGGTCGCGGGTGAGCGTGACCGGCGCCCGCAGGTCGCGAATCAGCGCCTCGATCGCCTCGAGCTCGCCCGGCATCAGGCGGTACGGATCCGTGAGCGACACCAGGAGGGATTCGCGATAGTGCGCGCCCACCGAGATGCCGGCATGGGAATCCGCCGGCACGTCCACGATTCCCAGGCGCTCGGCCTGGAGGTAGAGGTCGTGCATCTCCTTCCAGGCGCCTTCCGGCAGGCGCGAATAGGAGCGGTAGCTGCCGCGCATGGCGTCGCCGATGCAGCGCATCGCAGCGAGGATCAGCGGCGCCTCGTTTCGCGAGGCGGCGTTCGACCCCGCGATCGCCTGGTCGGCCGCCACACGGTAGCCGCGGCCGCAGGTGAACGCGAGGGAGCGCGCGAGGGCGAGCGCTTCGCGGGAGTGCTCGCCCATGGGCTGCGGCGAGCCTTCGTAGACCTTCGCGAGATCGTGCAGGATCACCTGCGTGCGCGCGCCCGCGTCGAGGAGCACGCGGAGGCGTTCCTCGTACGGCAGGCTGCGGGCGTTCACCGCCGCGAGGTGCTTGAGCAGCGCGCGTCCGCGCTCGAAAACCGGCGCTCCCGTCGGGCGCGGGTGCGCTGCACCGTCGTCTTTGGGGCTCGGATCCATCTCTTCGAGGGCGCGAAATGATCGTGGCGCCATTCTTCGGACCTTTGCCGGCGACCTCCAGTGCAGCGCGTCACACGGATCGTTTCAGCGGTAACGCGGGGGCGGGGAATACTTGAACACCAGGGTGTCAGATCTTGCGTCCTGCGTTGGCCCAGTACGGCTCGCGCAGCTCGCGCTTGAGCGTCTTGCCCGCGGCGCTGCGCGGAAAGTCGGCCAGCACGACGACCCGCGAGACGCGTTGGTAGCGCGCGCCGACGCGCTCGTTGATCCACGCGCGCAGCGCCTCGGCCCCGACCGTGGCGCCCTCGCGCAGGATCACCGCCGCGAGCGGCGTCTCGCCCCATTTCTCGTCGGGAATGCCGAACACCGCGACTTCGACGACATCGGGGTGCCGGGCCACGATCTCCTCGATGTCGTGGGGATAGACCTTCACGCCCCCCGAATCGATCATGTCCTTCTTGCGATCGACGAGGTGGAGGAACCCTTCGTCGTCCACGTATCCCATGTCGCCGGTGAAGAGCCAGCCGTCGCGCACGGCCTGCGCGGTGAGGTCCGGCCGCTTGTAGTAACCGGTCATGAGGATCGGGCCGCGCCCCACGATTTCGCCGACTTCGCCCGGCGCCGCGTCGTTTCCGTCCTCGCGCGCGATGCGCATGCGATAGAACGGGGGCGGCACGCCGACCGATCCGCTCTTGCGCACCGCGTCCTCGCGGTCGAGGATGGTGACGAAGCCCTCGGTAAGGCCGTAGAGCTCGTAGAACCGGCGCGGGAGCGCGGCATTCAGCCGGTCCTTGTGCTCCTGCAACAGCGGCGCCCCGAGCGACAGGATGCATTCGAGCGACGCGAGCCGCTTCGGCTCGAATGCCGGCGAGCCGAGGATCGCGATGATCTGCGCCGGAACCAGCATCACATGCGTGATGCGCTCGCGCTCGATGGTCTCGATCGCCGCCGCCGCGTCGAACTGGCGCATCAGCACGTAAGTCGCGCCGAGGTAGAACGTCGGCATCAGCGTGACGAACGCGCCGTTGAACACGATCGCGCCTGCGTGCAGCGTGCGCGACTCCGGCGTCATGCGCCATGCCGCCGCCATCAGCGTGCCGTACATGGAGCGGATGAAATGGGTGTGCATGATGCCCTTGGGCATCCCGGTCGTACCGCTGGTGTACATGATGTTGAAGAGGTCGCCGTCGCGCACCTGCGCGGGAACCATCGTGTCCGGCTGCGCGGCGCACAAGGCGGGGTAGTCGCCGAAGCCGTCCCGCGCGCCGTCGATGAGCAGCACGTGGGGCGGAAGCTCCGCCCCGATCTGGCGCAACACGGGAAGCATCGAGGCCTGCGTGATCAGGCAGCGCGCGTCCGAGTCGCGCAGCAAGGCGGCGAGCCCCGCCGGCAGCAGCAGGGGCGAAAGCGGCACGAGCACGGCGCCGATCGAGGGCACCGCCCAATAGGTTTCGAGCAGCTCGAGCGAATTTCCCGCGACCGTCGCGACCTTGTCGCCGGGCCGGACGCCGAGCGCGCGCAGCATGTTGCCGACGCGAGCCACCCGGCCCCAGAACTCGCGATACGTGAGTCGCTGGTCCCCGAAGACGACGGCGGTCGCGTCGGCGCGCCACCGGGACTGTCGGTCGATCAGCGTGGCGAGCTCGAGCATCGCGGCGAAGGAAAATGGTCGGGGTGAGAGGATTCGAACCGCTCAACGAAGGGAGTGGAGAGGATCGAAGGGGAAGCCGCCGAGCGAAAGCGCCAGAACACGGACC
>DATIVM010000497.1:0-5533 GCA_035465975.1 Usitatibacter sp. | reverse complement strand
AGGCTCGGCATGAGGCGTATTGAAGCGCTTCCAGAGGCGGGGAACGTCCAAAGTTGCCGTCTGTGCGAACGAATTGGGTTCGTACTCGAGGGAACGCTTCGCAACCACCGGATCGCCCCTGACGGCTCATTACGGGACACGCGCGTCTACGCGGCGATCATATAAGCGGAGAGACGAACTCATCTGCTTGATTCGCCACGAAATGGGTCAACTGCGTAGTAACACCCGACACGAAAAAAAACGGCACCCGGAGGTGCCGTTCGATTTCAGCGGGCGTGGCCCGCTGCGGAGTCGTTCTTCTCTCTTGTTCGAGTTGTTATTTTTTCGTTTCGGCGGGCTTGCCCTCTCCCTGTTTTGCCTTGTCCGCTGCCGGAGCGGCGGGGGCCTCCGGGCTGAACGGGGTGGTCTTGCCGTTCTTCACGATCGCGATCGGCTTCACCTTGCCGTCGACGAGCTTGAAGATGGTCATCTCGGCGTCCTTGCGGTCGCCCTTGGAATCGAACTGCACGTGCCCGGTCGCGCCGTCGAAGGACACGTTGAAGATCTCGGGCGCGAACTTGGCGGGATCCACCGAGTCGGCCTTCTTCATGGCCTCGATGATGGCGAGGGTCGCGTCGTAGTAGTACGGCGCGTACTGCTTGATGTCGCCGTACTTCTTCGTGAAGGCCTCCACGAAATCCTTGCTCGCCGCCTCGCGCGGCAGGCCCGCCTGCGAGCAGACCATGCCCTCGGCGGCCTTGCCCGCGAGGTGCGACATCTGGTCGGTGCACGCGCCGTCGCCGAACGCGAAGATCGCCTTGATGCCGAGCTCGCGCGCCTGCTTGAGCATCGGGCCGCCGGTCGCGTCCATGCCGCCGTGGAACACGACGTCGGGCTTCTGCGACTTGATCTTGGTGAGGATCGCCTTGAAGTCGGTTTCCTTGTCGGTGGTGCGCTCGCGGCCGACGATGCGCACCTTGTCGCCCTTGAGCGTCTTCTCCACCTCGTTCGCGAGCCCTTCGCCGTAGGCGGTCTTGTCGTCGATGATCGCGACCTTCTTCGCCTTGAGCTGGTTCGCGATGTACGAGGCGATCGCCGGGCCCTGCTGGTCGTCGCGCCCGACGGTGCGGAACACGGTCTTGAGGCCGCGCTCCGTGACGGCGGGGTTGGTCGCGCTGCCGGAGATCATCGGGATTCCCGCCTTGGCGTAGAGCTCGGAGGCGGGGATCGTCACGCCGGAGTTGAGGTGGCCGATCACCGCGGCCACCTTCGCGTCGACGAGCTTCTGCGCGACGGTGGTGCCCACCTGCGGGTCCGCCTGGTCGTCCTCGCTGTCCATCACGAACTTGACGGGCTTGCCGCCGATGGTGAGGTGCTTCTCGTTCGCCTGGTCGATCGCGAGGTGCACGCCGTTCTCGTCGTCCTTGCCGAGGTGCGCGATGGAGCCGGTGAGGGGGCCCGCGTGGGCGATGGTGACGGTGACTTCGGCGGGGGCCGCGGGAGCGGCGGACTGGGCGGGAGACGTCTGGGCGGTCTCTTCCTTCTTGCTGCAGGCCGCGAGGGCGAGGGCGGCCGCGACGGCGAAGGCGAGGGTGTGCGAACGGTTCATCGGGTCTCCCGGATGCGGTTTCCGAAGGTCGGCCTCGTGGGCCGAAGAGGCGCGCATTATGGGGACGCCCCGAGAGGCGTGTCAATTTTCGCGGGCAAGAAAAAAGCCGGCGCGCGGCCGGCTTTTCGTGGCATCTCGTCATTCCCGCGAAGGGCGGCAAGGTCATTCCCGCGAAAGGCGGGAGTCCCCATGGATCCCCGTCGACACGCGGATGACGGGGTTTTCCGACGCGGGGATGACGATGTTTCCGGCCGCGGGCGCGGCCGTCACATCGTCATTTGAGCGAGAGGACCCACTCCACGAGCTTCTTCACGTCCTCCGGCTTCACCGCCGTGTTCGGCGGCATGGGGATCTGGCCCCACACGCCCGAGCCGCCCTTCTCCACCTTCTGGATGAGCTTCGCCTCGGCGGTCTTGTCGCCGCGGTACTTGGCTGCGACGTCCTTGTAGGCCGGGCCGACGATCTTCTTGTCGATGGAGTGGCACGCGGTGCAGCCGCTCTTCTGCGCGAGGGCGAGCTGGTCGTCCGCGAATGCCGGTGCGGCGATTGCCGCCGCGAATGCGCCCGCCGCGAAGGCGGTATACAGCTTCTTCATGAAAGGCTCCTGTGGGGTAGGGGGGCTTGCGTCGAGACCGCGATTTTCGCCAAACCGAGAGCCTCGCGCAACCTCTCCAAAGAGTTAATCGGGGACAGGCAGGTAACGCCTTCGCACAGCCATGCGTTGACCGCTTCCGTGGGGGGCTTCGCGAGCGGCGGGGGCAATCCGGTGGTCTCGGACGGGATGAAGAGCACCGTCGCCGCGGGCAGGTAGGCGGGGTCCAGGAGCTCGCGCCAGGGACCGAACTGCCCGCGCGTGCCGGTGACGATGAGCGTGCGCGCCGGCGTGAGCTGCTCCTCGAGCGCGGCGAGCATCGTCCCGAAAGCCGAGGGAATTCGCTCGATCTGCGGCCAAAAGAGCCCGATCGTCCCGCGCGCGGCTTGCGCGAAGCGCATGTCGCCCGAAAGGAACGCGAGGCGGCCCAGGGCCCACGCGGCCACCGCGTTGCCCGAGGGCGTCGCGTTGTCGGGGCCCGGCTTGGGCCGCAGGATCAGCGGCTCGTGGTCGTGGGCGGTGAAGAAGAACCCGCCCTCGCGCGGATCGTGGAAGCGGTCCATGAGGGCGTCGCCCAGCTCGGTCGCCCAGGCCAGGTCCTCGGCGCGAAATTGCGCCTGCATGATCTCGATCAAGGCCGCGAGCAGGTACGCGTGGTCGTCCAGGTAGGCGTCGAGGTGCGCATGGCCGTCCCTGGCGGTGGCGAGGAGCCGCCCGTCGCGCCACATCGCGCGGCGGATGTGGTCGAGCGCGCGGCGCGCGGAGGCGAGCCACTCGGGCTGCCCGAAGACCCGCGCCGCGTGCGCCATGCCCGCGATCATCAGGGCGTTCCACGACGTGAGCACCTTGTCGTCGAGCCCGGGGCGCACGCGCTTCTCGCGCGCCGCGCGCAGCTTGCGGCGCGCGGAATCGAGCAGCACCTGCGCCTGGCCCTCGTTGAGGCTCGCCCCGCGCTCGAGCGCGAAGGCGGGATTCGCGACCGTGAGGTGCCACGCCTTGCCCTCGAAGTTCGGCGCGCGGTCGAGGCCGTAGACGAACGAGGCGACCTCGAACTCCTCCCCCGAGAGGATCGAGCGGATCTCGTCCACGGTCCAGACGTAGAACTTGCCTTCCTCGCCCTCGGAGTCCGCGTCGAGCGAGGACCAGTAGCCGCCTTCCGGAGACTGCATCTCGCGCATCACCCAGGCCGCCGTCTCCTCGCACACCCGCGCGAAGAGCGGATCGCGCGTGACCGCCCAGGCGCCGGCGTAGATGCGCAGCAGCCATGCGTTGTCGTAGAGCATCTTCTCGAAGTGCGGGATGGCCCATTGCGCGTCCACGCTGTAGCGCGCGAACCCGCCGCCCACCTGGTCGTAGATGCCGCCCTCGGCCATGCGGCGCAGCGTGAGGGTCGCCACCTCGAGCGCGCGCTTGCCGCGCTCGCCCGCGGGCTGCGCGGCATGGAAGCGCAGCAGGAACTCGAGCGTCTCGGCGTGGGGGAACTTGGGCGCGCCGTGGAAGCCGCCGTACTGCGCGTCGAACGATTCGGCGAGCTGGTCGAAGGCGAGGTCGAGCGGCGCGCGCGTGATCTGCGCCTCCCCCCCGGCGCGCGGCTGCGTGCGCGCGAGCGCCGCGGCGAGCTGGTCGTTCTGCGCGCGGATCTCGTCCGGGTGCGCGTCGTAGAACTCGCGCACGCGGCGGATCAGGTCGGGGAACGCCGGCATGCCGTAGCGCGGCTGGCTGGGGAAGTACGTCCCGCCGAAGAACGGCACCTGCTCGGGGGTGAGGAACATCGTGAGCGGCCAGCCGCCGCTCCTCTGCGTGAGCATCGCCTGCGCGGTCTGGTAGATCTGGTCGATGTCCGGGCGCTCCTCGCGGTCCACCTTCACGTTCACGAAGAGGTCGTTCATCACCTTCGCGATCGACTCGTCCTCGAACGACTCGTGGGCCATCACGTGGCACCAGTGGCATGCGGAGTAGCCCACGGAAAGGAGGATGGGCTTGCCGGTGCGCTTCGCCTCGGCGAGCGCCTCCTCGCCCCACGGGTACCAGTCGACGGGGTTCTGCGCATGCTGGCGCAGGTACGGGCTAGTTTCCTTGGCGAGTCGATTGGGCATCTCTGGGAGTGATGCGGGCGAAAATCGTTGAAAGCGCCGATGCACGCCGATCCGACGCCGATTGCCGCCGAGAACGAGAAGACGAAGCTAGGGCGACAACATGGCCGACGGCGTCGCTTGCAGCCGGTTTTCATGGGACATTCTCCTCCCATCGGCGTTCATCGGCGTTCATCGGCGCTGGATCGGCGGACATCGGCGCTTCCAAAGCCTCCTGGCCGCCCTGCGCGAGGTCAACCTTCCTCGACGATCTCCGGCTCGTGCCGCACGGGGAAATTCACGGAGTTCGCCATGAAGCAGTGGTGGTGGGCCCGCTCGTGGAGCGCCTTCGCGAGCGCGACGTCGGTGCCGCGCGGCACGGTCACGCGCGGGCGCAGCACCACCTCCACGAGCTGGGTCATTCCGGAGGCGCCCTTGGCCAGGCGGCCGGTCGCGCGATCCTCGTAGCGGCGCACCGCGATCTGGTTCTTCTGGGCGAGGCGCAGGTACGTGAGGCAGTGGCACTGCGAGAGCGAGAGGATCATCAGGTCCTCGGGGCTGTAGCCGCGGTTGTGGCCGCCGAGCGCGGCGGGAAGCGCCCCCGGCATCTCCGGGTGGCCCTCCGCGCCCATGCGGTTGTCGCGGGAGAAATCCGGATCGGGGGGCAGCTTCTGCTTCGGGTCCGCGGGGTACGCGAGGTGCGTTTCGAAAACGTGCTCTTCGGCCATGGTCCCTCCGGGCTTACGTCGCGGCCCGCGCGGGCAGCCGCGCGAGGCCGAGGATGAGCGAGCATCCCGCGAGGATGATCGCACAACCCAGCAGGCGCCCCGCCGTGAGCGGCTCGCCGAGCAGCAGGGCGCCCCACAGCATGCCGAACACCGGGACGAGGAGCGTGACGGTGATCGCCTTCACCGGTCCCACGTCGGCGATGAGGCGGTAGTAGAGGATGAATGCGACGGTGGTCGAGACGAGCGCGAGCCCGACGGCGGCGATCCACGCGCCGGCTGGGATCGCGGAGAAATCGCGCGCGACCGGCGTGAAGGGGAGCATCGTGACGGTGGCCATCAGCAACGTGCCCGCCGAGGTCGCGAGCGGATCGGCGCCGCGCAGCCGCACCTTCGTGTACACGATGGTGTAGCCGTAGAGCGCCGTCGCGGCGATCGAGAGCGAGATGGCGAGCGCCTCGTGCGCATCGATCGGCGCGGGGGTCCAGCCCACGAGCACGGCGGTCCCGGCGAGGCACAGCCCGATGCCCGCCATCTTCGCCGGCGTGAGCGGGTC
>DATIVM010000496.1:0-3999 GCA_035465975.1 Usitatibacter sp. | reverse complement strand
GGCTGCTGATTCCCGCGTCGTTCCTGGTGCGCGAGGCGCCTCGCGCCACCGGCGGCTCCGGTGAGCGCACGGTCGACGAAGGGCCGTCGATGACCGTCACCCAGGCCCTGCGCTCGCGCGCGTTCCTCGTGCTTGCGACGACGTTCTTCGCCTGCTGCGCGGCGCACTCGGGACCCATCTTCCATACGGTGAGCTACGCGATCGGATGCGGCCTGCCGACGATCGCCGCCGTGAGCATCTACAGCGTCGAGGGCATCGGGGGACTCGGCGGGCGGGTCGTCATGGGCGTGCTCGCGGATCGCATCGGAACCAAGGCGATGCTGGTCGCGGGGCTCCTGCTCCAGGCGATCGGCGCCGGGGCGTACCTGCTCGTCACGCGCCTGCAGGACTTCTACACCGTCGCCGCGATCTTCGGCTTCGCGTACGGCGGGACCATGCCGCTCTACGCGGTGCTCGCGCGCCATTACTTCGGGCAACGCATCATGGGCACGGTGCTCGGCGCGGCGGCGATGGTCTCGTCGCTCGGCATGGCGCTCGGTCCCACGGTGGGCGGATGGATCTTCGACACGTACCGCAACTACACCGCGCTCTATCTCGGCTCGCTGGTGGTCGGACTCGTCGCGGTGGCGACGGCGCTCGCGCTCCCGCGCGCCGCTCCCGCGCTCAGCGCCTCGGCGCCTTCCTGAGGCAGTCGAGCACGAGCGCGCGCGCATCGACCCGCGCGCCGATCCGCGCGAGCAGCAGGAAGGAGCCCACCAGCTTGCGGTGCAGGAAGATCGTCGGGGGCGGCGGCGCGCGGACGAGCCCGCGGCGAATCGCGAGGTCGTAGCCGAGATCGCGCACGCGCGCCGGGAGATTGGACGCCGGGAAGTCGTACGGCCCCTTCTTCCGCAGCGGCTCGCAGACGAGGAAGATCACGTCGACCGCGGCCTGCACCCTTTCGGGGGCGTCTTCCGCCGTCGCGTAGCCGATGCGCACCGCCTCGCGAGCGACGCGAGCCCGGTTCCCGTCGATCACCGCGCGGGTGATGCGCGCATAGCTCGCCACGAAATCCTCGTCGAAGCGCCGCGTGGCCCCGAAATCGAGGAGCACCACGCGTCCGGTGTCGGGCTGGTAGAGGTAATTGGCGAAATTGGGATCGGTCTGCATGACGCGGAACTCGAAGAGCTCGCGGAACATCAGCCGCTCGAGGAGCGTTCCGATCGCGTCGCGCTTGCGGGGTGGCTCCTCGCGCACGCTTTCGAGCGGCTCGCCCTGCATGTAGTCCATCGCCATGATCCGCGGCGTGGTGAGGTCCCAGTGCACGCGGGGCATGACGAGCGACGGCTCGTCCGCCACGAGCTTCGCGTAGCTCTCGAGGAAGCGACCCTCGCTCTCGTAGTCGGCCTCCTGCGCGAGCTGGCGCTTGGCTTCCTGCGCGGTGGCGGCGACGTCGATGTCGAGCGGGAGCAGGTTGAAGAGGCGCAGCAGCACCGCGACGTTGTCGACGTCGCTCGCGATGGAGCGCCCGACGCCCGGATACTGGATCTTGAGGGCGAGGTCGCGCCCGTCGCGCGCGACGGCGCGGTGGACCTGCCCGATGGAAGCCGCGGCGACCGGCTCCCAGTCGAAGCGCGCGAATCGCTTCTCCCAGCCCTTGCCGTACTCGCGGCCGAGCATGCGCCGCACCTGCTCGACCGGCATCGGCGCCGCCTGCGAGCGCAGCACGGCGAGCGCCTGCACGAACTCCGGCGGCAGGAAATCCTCGCCCTGCAGCGACAGGAGCTGGCCGAGCTTCATCGCCGCGCCGCGCAGCCGCGCGAGGCGTTGCGCGAGGCGCTGCGCGTTCGTGGCGGAGAGGAGCGCTCCCGCGAAGTCCGGAGCCTCGCCGCGGGCGATGCGCTTGAGCCCCTGGGCGGCGGCGCCCACGGCGAGCTCGCCCGCGGCCAACCCGATCCGCGCGAGGCGGCCGAGGCGGGTCTGGGGGATCGGTGCCGGGCGCGGCTTGGGCATCGGGACCATCATAGCCCCGCCCGCGGCGCACGTTGACAGGGCGCAACTATCCGCCGTCCCGCAGGTGCGAAGATCGCCGCATCGATCCCCGCTTCGAGGCCGATCATGAATCGTCGCGCGATATCCCTCGTCGTGCTCGGCGCGGTCCTCGCGCTTCCGGCGTACGCCGGCGAGCCGACGTACGTGCAGGGCAAGGACATCTTCATCGAGACCGGCGTGGATGCACCCGACCGGACTCCCACCTGGTATGCGCCGATGGCCGCGAAGCCCTACGCCCCGGTCTTCGAGATGCTCGCCACGCGCGGCACCGAGGGGCGCTACTACCCGTATACCTACGCGGTCACGCTCAAGGACATGATCAAGTTCCACGGGCACGACTGCGAGGGCACGATCCACGCGGCGAACATGGCGAAGGTCGCCTTCGACATCCTCTTTCCCGACGGCATCATCGACCGCAGCGTGCTGCGCGGCATCTCCGGTACCGGCCCCTGCTTCTCCGACGCGGTGGCATTCCTCACCGGCGCGCGCCTGCAATACGGCAACCTCGGCTTCTTCAGGAACAAGGATTACGGCCACGCGATCCTCCTCTACCGCGAGGACACCGGAGTCGCCGTCCTCGCGACGTGGAAGAAGGGGATCAACAACATTCCCGGCGAGCCCGTCGTGCTTCCGGAATCGATCGCGTGGAAACCCAGGGTCTCGATGCAGCAGATGATGGAGCTCAAGCAGGCGGTCAAGGTGCAGAAGACGCCGACGCCCTACCAGGTCGACCTCATGCGCTACCAGCAGTACCTGCACGTGAACGACGTGCTCGACCATCCCCTCGAGGCGAGCTACCAGGCGAAGGTGATTCCCGACTTCCGGTGGGAGGACTGGGTCGATCCGTCGTTCGCCACGAGCCGGACCTTCCGCCGCAGCGACACCGAGCTCAAGAACTTTCCCAACCGCGGGAAACCGATCGAGGGGCCCGCGCCCCGACGCTAGCCCGGCGCGGCGACGAAGTTGAGGCCGTCGTAGAACGTCTCCGTCTCGTTCTTCGCGCTGAAGCTGAACTCGTACGAGAACGAGTCGTTGCGCCCGCCCTCCTGGTCGAGGGTCACCTGAAGCCGCCCCTGGGATTCGCCTTGCGCGATGAGGCCGCCCGACCAGGTGATCTGCGCGCCTTCCATCGCCATGCCCGCCGGCACCGTCACCGTGTCGCCGTCCGTGGTGCTCGTGAGCTTCTCCGTGCACCAGACCTTCGGGCGCTGGCCGCCGAACTGCGGCTTCGGGCCCCAGATGCACACCACGTACACGACGGGCACGCCGCCCGCATCGAACCGCACGGTGAGCTCGCCTCCGGACACCTCGAAATTGGCGCCGTTGGCTTTCTTGGGCATGGGCATGGCGATCCTCCGTTGGGGGTTGCGGGTCGTCGGGATGGACGATTGGACCGTCCCGGGAGAGGAGCCGTTCTCGGCGTGGACCGTCCAGCGGTCGATGTCGAAACGGCACCCCGCCGTTCGACCACAATGTAAGAAATCCCCGGGAGACCCCCATGGCCACCAAACGCAAGACGCCTGCCCGCAAGAAACCGTCCCGCCGCGCCGCCGCGGTTGCCGTCATCTCCCCGTGCCTCTGGTTCGACGGCCAGGCCGAGGAGGCCGCACGCTTCTATGTGTCGATATTCAAGAAGGCGAAGATCGTCTCGGTGAACCGCTACCCCGCCGTCGGCCAGGAGGTGCACGGCCGTCCCGCCGGCTCCGTGATGACCGTCGATTTCGTGCTCAACGGCCTCCCGTTCACCGCACTCAACGGCGGCCCGCTCTTCAAGTTCAACGAGGCGGTGTCGCTCCAGGTGCTGTGCCGCACGCAAGCGGAGATCGATTACTACTGGGAGAAGCTTGGCGCGGGGGGCGACCCGAAGGCGCAGGCGTGCGGCTGGCTCAAGGACAAGTTCGGGGTCTCCTGGCAGGTCGCGCCGGCCGGGATCGTGAAGTTGTTCAGGGACCCGAAATCGAAGCCTGC
>DATIVM010000495.1:0-13871 GCA_035465975.1 Usitatibacter sp. | reverse complement strand
GACACGAGGTCCTTCGAATGCAGCGCGACGACGCCCATCCCATCCTTCCCCAAGACGACTCGCCGGAAAGCGCGGGCCGCCGAACGTTCCTCGGCACGGCCATGGCCGGCGCCGCCGGAGTGGGCCTCTCCTCGGCCCTCGTCGCGTGCGGCAAGGCGGGCGAGGGCACGGGTGCGGCGACCGCCACGGCGGTTCCCGCCGCGGAGGCGAAAGGGAAGCTGCGCACCGAGGTGCCGCCCGGCGAGCTCGACGACTACTACATCCTCTCGAGCGGCGGGCACTCGGGCGAGATGCGCATCTTCGGGCTTCCGTCCGGCCGCACCATCAAGCGCATCCCCGTCTTCAACATCGACCCGATGGTGGGCTGGGGCATCACCAACGAGTCGAAGAAGATCCTCGGCACGAAGCCCGACGGCACGCTCAAGTACAAGACCGGCGACACGCACCACGTGCACGGCTCGTACACGGACGGCACGTACGACGGCAAGTACTTCTTCGTGAACGACAAGCTCAATTCCCGGCTCGCGCGCATCCGCGGCGACTACCTGGAGTGCGACCGGATCACCGAGATCCCCAACGTGCAGGGCTTCCACGGCATCTTCACCGACAAGCGCGACCCGGTGGACCCGGCGATCAACCACACCACGCGCGTCTTCTGCGGCGGGGAATTCCACGTCCCGTTCGTGACGAAGGGCCCGGACATCACGGACCCGAAGAAGTACGCGTGCCTCTTCACCTGCATCGACGCCGAGAGCATGGAGGTGCGCTGGCAGGTGAAGGTGGACGGCAACATGGACCTGTGCGCGACCTCCTACGACGGCAAGCTCGCCGCGACCAACCAGTACAACACCGAGAACGGCGTGACGTTCCAGGAGATGATGTCCGCGGAGCGCGATTCGTGCGTGTTCTTCAACATCGCCCGCATCGAGGCGGCGGTGAAGGCGGGCAAGACGTTCACCCTGGGCGACTCGAAGGTGCCGATCGTGGACGGGACGAAGGCCGCGAACGCCGACCCGAAGACCGCCCTCACCTGCTACGTCCCGGTCCCGAAGAACCCGCACGGCGTGAACGTGAGCCCCGACGACAAGTACTTCGTGTGCTCCGGGAAGCTTTCCCCCACGGCCACCGTGATCGCGACCGCGCTCGTGCACAAGTGGTTCGCGGGCGAGCTCAAGGAGCCGCGCGACGCGGTCGTGGCCGAGCCCGAGATCGGCCTGGGACCCCTGCATACCGCCTTCGACGGCCGCGGCAACGCCTACACCACGCTCTTCCTCGACAGCCAGATCGTGAAGTGGAACGTCGACAAGGCGATCGCCAAGTTCAAGGGCGACAAGGAGGCGCAGCCCATCGTCGACCGCATCGACGTGCACTACCAGCCGGGCCACGGCTACACCTCCATGGGCGAGACGAAGGAGGCGGACGGCAAGTTCTTCAACTCGGGGAACAAGTTCTCCAAGGACCGGTTCCTGCCGGTGGGCCCGCTGCACGTCGAGACCGAGCAGCTCATCGACGTGAGCGGCGACAAGATGAAGCTCATCCACGACCACACGGCCTACCCGGAGCCCCACGATGCGATCATCGTGCGCCGCGACATCATCAAGACGAAGCAGATCTACTCGATGTCCGACTTCCCGTACGCCACCAAGAGCTTCGAGGAATCGCGCGTCGAACGCAACGGCAAGAAGGTGACGGTGCACCTCGCGTCCGTCGCTCCGATGTACAGCAAGCCCGAGTTCACCGTGAAGCTCGGCGACGAGGTGACGGTGATCCTCACCAACCTCGACACCGTCGAGGATCTCACCCACGGGTTCGGCCTGCAGCACTACGACATCCAGTTCATCGTCAACCCGCAGCAGACGGCGTCGGTCACGTTCAAGGCCGACAAGCCCGGCGTCTTCTGGTACTACTGCACCCACTTCTGCCACGCGCTTCACCTCGAAATGCGCGGCCGCATGATCGTTGAAGCATGACGCCCAAAGCGCCGCGCCGGGCATGGGAGGCCATGGACGGGCGTTGAACCTCGTCCGCGGCATCCTTCTCGCCTGCGCGGCGCTCCTCGCCGCTCCCCTCGCCGCGGCGTCGGCCTACGAGGCGGCGCTCCCGGCCGAGCTCCATTCGTCGCCTGACCTCTGCGCCTACGCGCCATGCAAGGAGGTGCTGCCCGGCGCCGAATCGTTCTCGGAACGCAAGGGCAACCCCCCGTACGTCGAGGCGTATCGCGGCGCGGGCCCCGGGCGCAAGCTCGCGGGCTACGTGTTCCTGTCGACCGACATCGCGGAGATCCCCGCGTATTCGGGCAAGCCCGTCGTGACGCTGGTGGGCATGGACGCCACGGGCCACATCGCGGGCGTGAAGGTGCTCAAGCACTCGGAGCCGATCCTGCTCATCGGCATCCCCGAGGGCGCGCTCATGAAGTTCATCGGCCAGTACGTGGGCCGCTTCGCGGGCGACAAGGTGAAGATCGGCAAGGGTCCCGGCGGCAAGGACCCCGACGGCGTGGACGCGATCAGCGGCGCCACGGTCACGGTGATCGCCGAGAACCAGACCATCATGCGCGGCGCCTACGAGGTGGCGCGGCAGGTGGGCATCGTGCAGGCCGTCGCGCGACCGAAGGCGAAGCTCGCGCCGTTCCACGGGCGCATGTCCTGGCAGGCCCTGGTGGACGAGGGAAGCATCGGGCACCTCACGGTGCACCCGTCGGACCTCGGGCTCCCCGAGACCGGCGAGCCGTACATCGACATGTACTTCGGCGACCTCGTGGCGCCCGACGTCGGACGCAACGTCCTCGGCGACATGGGCTACGACCGGCTGCTGCGCGACCTCAAGCCCGGCGAGCACGCGATCTTCGTCGCCGCGAACGGCACCGCTTCCTTCAAGGGCTCGGCGTTCGTGCGCGGCGGCATCTTCGACCGCATCCAGGTGCGGCAGGACCACGACACCTTCACCTTCCGCGACAGCGACTACCAGAACCTCTACGGCATCGGGGCCGCGGGCGCGCCGGCGCTCAAGGAGTCGGGCATCTTCATCCTGAGGAACGCCGCGTTCAGCGCCGCGTACCCGTGGAAGATGGTGTTCCTCGCCAACCGCGTCGACAAGGCGACCGGCGCGAAGACGTTCGAGGATTTCGAGGCGCAGTACTGGCTTCCCGCGCGCGCGCTCGAGGGCGGGCGACCGAAGGTGGAGAAGGAAGAGGCGGCGTGGCTCGGCATCTGGAAGTCGAAGGCCGTCCCGCTCGCGCTCTTCGGCGCGATCCTCCTCGCGGTGAGCGTGCTCTACGCCAACCGCGACAAGCTCGTGCGCCGCGCCGACCACAAGGACAAGCGCTGGGTCTCGGTGCCGCGCTACCTCGCGTGGGGCCTCGCCATCGGCTTCTTCGGCCTGTACCTCAAGGCCCAGCCGAGCGTGACGCAGGTGCTCACCTGGTTCCACTCGCTGCTCTTCGAGTGGCACTGGGAGCTCTTCCTCTCCGACCCGTTCATCTTCGTCTTCTGGTGGTTCATCATCGTCGGCGTGTTCTTCGTCGGCCGCGGCCTCTTCTGCGGCTGGCTCTGCCCCTACGGCGCGCTCTCGGAGCTCGCCTACAAGCTGGGGGCCGCGATCGGGCTGAAGCGCTTCCAGTTCCAGCTCCCGCAGCGCTGGCACGACCGGCTGAAGTGGCTGAAGTACGCGATCTTCGCCGCGCTCCTCGGCGTGTCGTTCTACTCCATGGGCGCCGCCGAGAAGCTCGCCGAGGTGGAGCCGTTCAAGACGACGTTCCTGGTGGGCGTGTGGAACCGCTCGTGGCCCTACGTGCTCTTCTGGAGCGTGCTGCTCGCCTGGTCGATGCTCTCGGAGCGGCCGTTCTGCAAGTACCTGTGCCCGCTCGGCGCGGGTCTCGCGATCCCGTCGACCTTCCGCAACTTCAAGCTCAAGCGCAAGGCCGAGTGCGACACCTGCCACGCGTGCCAGAAGGGCTGCGGCTCGCTGGCGATCGACGACGCGGGACGCATCGACCAGCGCGAGTGCCTGCTGTGCCTGGACTGCCAGGTGCTCTACTACGACGACCACGCGTGCCCGCCGCTCGCGAAGGAGCGCAAGCGCCGCGCGAAGGCCGGCGAGCCCCTCACCCGCATCAGCGGCGCCGGCTACTTCGAGCCGCTGCGGGTGATCCCGATCGCGGCCGTGCCCGCGCCCGCCGAGACCGGGACGAACCATCGCGAGCGTCTCGCGGTGGGGCCGGCGAATCCGGCGCTGGGCTTCCTCCGCTGGGCGTGGGAGGAGACGAAGTTCCACCTCCTGCCGTGGGCGCCCGGGCAGGAAGGGCGCCGGCGCTGGCTCAACGCGCTCGGCATGGGGCTCGCGGTGGTGGTGACGTTCGCCTGGCTCCTCTCCGGCACCGGGCGCATCGGGCCGGCCGCGATCATCGCGTGGTGGATCGGCTGGAGCGTCTACGAGGTCGAGAGCCGCATGGCGAACCTGCCGTGGATCAAGGAGGGGCGCTGGTGGAAACGCGACTTCCGGCGCGGCACGCTCCCCGACATCGTCGCCTACGTGGCCACGAAGAACCTCCTCATCGGCACGCTGCTCTTCGCCGTGCTGCACTCGGCCGGCGTGCTGCATTTCCTCGCGCGCATGGAGAGCCTGCAATGGCTGCGCTGAAGGTGTTTCCCGCTCTCCTGCTCGCCGCGGCGAGCCTCGGCGCCCACGCCGCGGAATGGAGCGTGCATCCCGGCGAGAGCATCGCGCAGGCGATCGGGCGCGCGGCGCCGGGCGACACGGTGAGCGTGGAGCGCGGGCATTACGACGAGCATCTCGTCATCGACAAGCCGCTCACGCTGCGCGGGGTGGACCGGCCGACGATCTCGGCCGGGAACACCGGCGACGTGATCCGCGTGAAGTCCTCCGACGTGACGATCGAGGGGCTCATCCTGCGCGACAGCGGCGACGATCTCGGCGCGGAGAACGCCGGCATCTTCGTCGAGCCGGGCTCCGCGAGGGTCGCGATCCGCCGCAACGTGTTCGCCTACACGCTCTTCGGCATCTGGCTGCAGAAGGCGGACGACGCCGAGGTGCGCGGCAACCTCATCACCGGCAAGCGCGACCACGACTCGGCGCAGCGCGGCAACGGCATCCAGCTCTACGACAGCCAGCGCGCGCGCATCGAGGCGAACGAGATCTCGTTCACCCGCGACGGCATCTACGTGGACATCTCGCACCACGCGCGATTCGTGGGCAACCGCATCCACAACGTGCGCTACGGCACCCATTACATGAACTCCTGGCACAACATCTGGGAGAACAACGACTCGTACCACAACCGCGGCGGCCTCGCGCTCATGGAGGTGCGCGACCAGGTGGTGCGCGGCAACCGCGCGTGGGGCAACAGCGACCACGGGATCATGCTGCGCACCATCCAGGACTCGGTGATCGAGGACAACGTGGTCGCCGGGAACGCGCGCGGCTTCTTCATCTACGACGCCGAGCACAACACCATCCGCGGCAACCTCGTCGCGGGCAATTCCGTAGGCGCCCACGTGGCCGCCGGCTCCTACCGCAACGCGGTCGACGACAACGACTTCGTCGACAACGCGCAGCAGGTCCGCTACGTCGCCTCGCGGGACGAGCCGTGGGGGAAGAACGGCGGCAATTTCTGGAGCAACTACGCGGGCTGGGACAACGACGGCGACGGCGCGGGCGACGTGCCGTACGAGGCGAGCGACCTCGTCGACCGGCTCACCTGGCGCTATCCGCTCGCGCGGCTGCTGATGAACAGCCCCGCGGTGCACGCGCTGCGGCTCGTCTCGCAGGCCTTCCCCATCCTGCGCGCGCCGAGCGTGGTGGACGCGCATCCGCGCATGACGCCGCGCCACACCGACTGGAGGAAGTGGATTGAATCCCAACGTCATTGAGATCCGGGGCGTCGCGCGGCACTTCGGCGACGTGCGCGCCGTGGACGGCGTGACGCTCACCATCGCGCGCGGCGAGGCGCTCGGCCTCATCGGGCACAACGGCGCGGGCAAGACCACGCTCTTCAAGCTCATGCTGGGGCTGGAGCGGCCGACCGCGGGCACGATCGAGATCGAGGGCGAGTCGGTGCACGGGCCGCGCTTCCGCGACGTGCGCCGGCGCATCGGCTTCATGCCCGAGAGCGCCTCGCTCTATCCCAATCTCACGGGGCTCGAGACGCTGCGCTTCTTCGCGCGCCTCAAGGGCGCCGACGCCGCGCAATGCCCGCGGCTCCTCGAGCGGGTCGGCCTCGCCCCCGCGGCGGGCCGTGCCGTCAAGCACTACTCGAAGGGCATGGCGCAGCGCCTGCTCTTCGCCCAGGCGCTCCTCGGAAGCCCGCGCCTCCTCTTCCTCGACGAGCCGACGCACGGGCTCGATCCCGCGGCGGTGCGCGACTTCTACGACCTGCTGCGCGAGATGCGCGCCGACGGGGTGACCGTGGTGCTCACCTCCCACGTGCTCGCCGAGGTGGAGCAGCGCGTGGACCGCCTCGCGCTCATGAGCGGCGGCAAGCTCCAGGCGAGCGGCACCGTGCAGTCGCTGCGCGACGCGCTCGACCTCCCGCTCGCCTTCGAGGTGCGGCTCAACGGCGCGGCCGAAGGCGAGCTCGCGAGCGCGCTCGGCCCGCTCGCGATGGAGCCCCCGCAAATGCGCGGGCCGCATGCCACGTTCCGCTGCGCGCGCGGCGGCAAGCTCGCGGTCCTCGCCGCGCTCGCCACCCTGGGGGGCCGCCTGGCCGACATCAGCATCAAGGAACCCACGCTCGAGGACGTCTTCCTCGGCTACCGGAGGGCCCACTGATGGCCATCGAGATCCGTCCCATCGCGACCCTCGCCGCGAAGGAATTCCAGGACCGCATCCGCAACCGCTGGACGATCGCGGTGGCGGGCGTCTTCACCGCCTTCGCGCTCGCCATCGCCTACTTCGGCGCGGCGCAGCAGGGCGCCGTGGGCCTGCGCGGCGTCGACGTCACCATCGCGAGCCTCGTGAGCCTGGTGATCTACCTCGTGCCGCTCATCGCGCTGATGCTGGGCTACGACGCGGTCGTCGGCGAGCGCGAGCGCGGCTCGCTCCCGCTGCTGCTGTCGCTGCCCATCACGCGCTTCGAGCTCATCGCGGGCAAGTACCTCGGGCTCGCCGCCGCGCTCGCCGCTTCCACGATCGCGGGCTTCGGCGTGGTCGGCATCCTCCTCGGCGTGCATTTCGGCGCCGCGGCGCTCGGGCACTACGCCGGCTTCATGGCGAGCGCGGTGGCCCTGGGCCTCGCCTTCCTCAGCGTCTCGGTGCTGATCTCGGTCGTCGCCGCGAGCCGCGTGGGCGCGAGCGGCATGGCGATCGTCTCGTGGTTCGGCTTCGTGCTGCTCTACGACCTGGTGCTCCTCGCGCTGCTGGTCGCGCTGGGCGGCCGCCTCGCCGCCGGCACGGTGCCCGCGCTGCTGCTCCTCAACCCCGCCGACGCCTTCCGCATGGTGAACATCTTCGGGTTCGCCGACGTCGCGCGGCTCTATGGCCTCGCCGCCGTCGTGCCGCCCTCGCTCGCGAGCCCGTTCGTGCAGGGCGCGGCCCTCGTCGCATGGATCCTGGTGCCGCTCGGCATCGCAAGCTGGAGGTTTCGATGAACATCCCGTCCAAGTTCCGCCGCGCCGCGCTCGTGGGCGCGCTCGCCCTCTTCGCCGCCTGCGCGCAGCAGGCGGTCGTCCCGCCGGCGCTCGAGCTGGGCGCGGGCGCCCTGTGCTCCATGGACGGCATGCTGCTCGCCGATTTTCCCGGACCGAAGGGCCAGATCCTCTACGACCAGGGCGCGCCGGACGTCTTCTGCGACACCTACGAGCTGCTCAACGCGCTCATCGCGCCCGAGCAGCAGCGGCGCGTGGCCGCCGCGTACACCCAGGACATGGCGCACACCTCGTGGGACAAGCCCGCGGGACACTGGATCGAGGCGCGCACCGCGTTCTATGTCGCGGGCAGCAAGCGCATGGGCTCCATGGGCCCGACGCTCGCGAGCTTCGCCGAGGAGCGCGACGCCGAGGCCTTCGCGCGCGAGAACGGCGGCCGCGTGCTGCGCTTTTCCGATATCACGCCCGACATGGTGGCGCTCGACGGCGGCGTGCTGAAGGACGGGCTCACGCGATGACCGATTCCACGACCCGCTTCCGGACGCGGCGCGCGCTGCTCAAGACGGGCCTCGTCCTCGCCGCCGCCTCGGCCGCCGCCGGCGCCGCGCTGCGCTTGCGCGACCCGCGCGCCGCCGGCGAGCTGCGCTTCGGCGGCGAGGTGATGGGCAGCTACTACGACGTGCGCTTCGTCGCGCCGCTCGCCGAGGCGCGGCTGCACGAGGCGGCGCGCGATGCGGTGGACGCCGCGCTCGCCGACGTCGATCGCCGCATGTCCACGTTCAAGCCCGATTCGGAGGTCTCGCGCCTGAACCGCCATCGCATGGATGCGCCGTTCACGCTCTCGGAGGAGACCTTCGCGCTGCTCGCCGCCGCGCGCGCGACGAGCGAGGCGAGCGCGGGCGCTTTCGACGTCACCGCCGGTCCGCTCGTGAACGCGTGGGGCTTCGGGCCCGGCCGCGATCCGCGCATTCCTTCCGCGGCCGAGCGCGCGGAGCTTCGCGAGCGGGTCGGCTTCCGCCTCCTCGAGCTCGACGCCCGCGGGCGCGCGGCGCGCAAGGCCCATCCCCGCATGTACGTGGACCTTTCCGGCATCGCCAAGGGGCACGGCGTGGATCGCGCGGCCTCCGCGCTCGAGGCGCTCGGCATCGCCGACTACGTGATCGAGGTGGGCGGCGAGGTGCGTGCGCGCGGGCGCAACTTCGACGGCCGGCCCTGGCGCGTCGCGATCGAGGAGCCGCAGCCGGGGCCGCGCCGGGTCCGCCGCGTGCTGGCCCTCGCGGACCGCGCCATGGCGACCTCCGGCGACTACCGCATCTACTTCGTGCGGGCCGGGCGGCGCTACTGCCACGAGATCGATCCGTCCCGGGGAGAGCCGGTGTCGCATTCGCTCACCTCGGTGAGCGTCGTCGCCCCCGATTGCGCGAGCGCCGACGCGATGGCGACCGCGCTCATGGTGCTCGGGCCGAGGCAGGGCTACGCGATGGCCGCGCGAGGCGGCATCGCGGCATACTTCATCGAGCGCACGGCGGGCGGGCTCGCGGACCGCGCGACGCCGGCCTACCTCGCCCTGGGCTGAGGCCCGCGCGGCGCCGCGCCGCGCGCGGAAAGGGCCCGGATGCCGACCTTCCTCCTCGTCGCGTTCTCGATCTACGGCGCGATGCACGCGTACGCGTTGCGCAAGGCCTGGGCGTTCCTGCCCCATTTCACCGGCATCGCGCTCGGCGTTGGGCTCGCGGGCGTGCTGCTCACCGCATCCCCGTTGCTGGTGTGGCTCCTCGAACGGCGCGGCGCTCCGGGGTCGGCGGCGATCGCCCTGGCGGCGTATGCGTGGATGGGATACCTCTTCCTCTTCGTGTGCACCGGCCTCGCGCTCGATGCGGGCCGCGCCGCCGCCCACCTCCTTCGGGTGACGTGGCCATTGGGCGCGGGCTCGCATCTCGCCGCGATCGGTTTTCTCGCGGCGGTGCTCACGGGATACGGCTTCCTCGAGGCGCGCGGGCTCGAGGTCGAGGAGGTGCGCCTCGCCACGCCGAAGCTCGCCACGGGCCGGGTCACCCTCGCGCAGATCTCCGACCTGCACCTCGGCGCGGCGCGGGCGGACGGCGTGCTCGAGCGCGTCGCGCGCAAGCTGCGCGAGCTGCGGCCCGACATCGTGGTCGCGACCGGCGACATCGTCGACGGCCGCGGGGCGGACGGGCGCGCGCTCGCGCGCCTCTTCGAATCGTGGCGCCCGCCGCTCGGCGCGTACGCCGTCACCGGCAACCACGAGTACCACACCGGGCTCGAGGCCTCGCTCGCCACGCTGCGCGAAGCGGGCTTCGTCGTGCTGCGCGGCGAGTCGGTGCACGCGGGCCCCATCGTGCTGACCGGCGTGGACGATCGCGGCGCGATCGCTCCGCGAGCGAAGGTCCCGCGCGCGGGCGCCGGCGAGGGCCCCGGCGCCGCGGATTTCGTGGTGCTGCTGAAGCACCAGCCTGTGGTGAACGGCGAGCCGCCGTTCGACCTGCAGCTCTCGGGGCACGTCCACGGCGGCCAGGTCTTCCCGTTCGGCGTGCTGACGCGCCTCGCCTATGGGGTCGGCACGGGGCTCACCGCGCTCCCCGGCGGGCGCTGGCTCTACGTGAGCCGCGGAGCGGGCACGTGGGGGCCGCCGATCCGGCTCTTCGCGCCGCCCGAAATCACCGCGATCGTTGTCTCGGCAAGCGGCCATGCCGCCGCCGGCCGGGCAGCGGCGCAGGGCCGGTGAGGCTCATCGATCGAGAGCGGATGGCGAGCGCGGCGATCCCGGCACTCGGGCGCGTGCCCGATGGTGCCATTGCCCTCCGCGTCCCGGGGGGCGAGCATGGAAGGTCTTTCTCAGCCACGCTTCGGGAGCTGCGATGAACACCGTTCAAGCGGGGATCCTCGTTTCCGCCGTTGCCGTCGCATTCGCATTCCAGGTGCAGGCCCAGCCGCCCGCCGGCGCCAAGGAGGACATGGGCAAGCACGAATACGAGGCCCATTGCGCCGTGTGCCATGGAGAGACTGGGAAGGGCGACGGTCCGTACCTGAGGCTCCTCGGCCTGCAGTCGGTGCCGGATCTCACGAAGCTCTCCGAGCGCAATTCCGGGGTGTACCCGTTCGAGCGGGTGTACGAGACCATCGACGGGCGCCGGCAGATCCGGGCTCACGGCACGTCCGACATGCCGATCTGGGGCCAGCGCTACAACATGGAGGCGCTCGGCACCTACTACGAGTATCCGGACGCTCCGTCCCTGCCCGCGTGGTACGTGCGCGCGCGCATCCTCGCGCTCACCGAATACCTCGCGCGCATCCAGACGAAGTAGCGGAGCGCGGCGCCGCGCCGCGCGCCTTCGCACTGCTCCAGCCCGTTGTCCGCCGGCCCCGGGGGGCTGCGTATTTCACTGTTGCATTCGATCGGACGATGGGGGAATCTGATTTCCTCGTGGCCATGCGCCCGCTGGCGTTCGCCGACCCGTTTCGCTGGCTCGCGCGCGGCGCGCGCGATTTCGTCCGGGCTCCGGCGATCGGGCTCTTCTTCGGCGGCTGCTTCGTCGCGATGGGCTGGGCGCTGCTCCTGGCGTTCGAGAATGCGCCGGCCTACGTGCTCGGGCTCTCGGCCGGATTCCTCCTCGTCGGCCCCGTCCTCTGCATGGGTCTCTACGACGTGAGCGACCGGCTGGAGCGCGGCGAGAGCCCGCGGCTCGTCGACGCGGCGATGGCCTGGCGTCGCAAGCTCGACACCCTGGCGATCTTCGGCCTGGTGCTGCTCGTGCTGGAGATGCTCTGGGCGCGGGCCTCGCTCGTGGTCTTCGCGCTCTCGTTCGAGGGCACGATGCACCCGACTTCGCGGGGTCGCTCAAGAGCCTTGTCGATCCCGGGAACCTCGAATTCATCCTCGCGTGGGCTGCCCTGGGCGGCGCGTTCGCCACGATCATCTTCTCGGTGAGCGTGGTGAGCATCCCGATGATCCTCGACCGACGCACCGACGCGATCACCGCGGCCCTCGCGAGCATCCGCCTGGTCCTCGCCCAGCCCGTCGTGCTGCTGCCCTGGGCCGCTGAGGCCCGTCCGGCTCCGCCTTGCCTTACGCTCCGCGACCTTCCGGCGGGTCCAGGCAGCTTCGAAAATATTCGAGACCGCGTCGCAGATAGGCCGGATCGCCGTAGATGCGTGCGAGCACGATGGACCCCTCGATGCAGACGAGGAACTGGTCGGCCAGGTCGTTGGCGGTGATCCTCGAAGTCGCAAGGGGACGGAACAGGTCGACGAGCATCGCGCGCAATTCGTCGGTTCGCTTCCTGAGCGCGCTCGAAACGACACGACTCGATCCGGCGGCATCGGCTGCGAGGCTGGCGAGCAGGCATCCCGCGTTCCACAAGTCTGCGGCGACGTGAGAGGCGTGCTTCAAGAAGCCCTGCGCTCGACGCAGCGGATCCGTTTCGGCCGTATAGGTGCCGGCAGCCAGCCGGCCCACCCGATCCGCGTAATAGCGCTCGAGCGCGGCGAGCCCGAGAGCCTCCTTGCTGTCGAAGAAGTGATAGAAGCTGCCTTTGCTGAGCCCCGCCTGGCGTATCACGTCGTCCACGCGCGTCGCGGAGTAGCCGTCGCGGAGCATCAACCGCTCGGCGGTGCGGACGAGCTTCTCGCGAGTGTCGAGGGGGGGTGCGGGATCGGCCGGTCGCGGCGCACGCGATCGCTTCCTCGCGCCCTTCATCGTCACCACGCGTAGTAGGGCCGGCGTTCGCCACGGATGAATCGCGTCGCATCCCAGGCATCTATTGCCAGGCAGAGCGCGTTGGTGGCGATGAGCGTGATGAGCCAGGCCTGGAACGCGGCTTCCTCCTTCGGGAGCGTGCCGACGCGAAGCGCCATCCAGGCGAGCATCGGAATCCAGAGAGCATGCGTCGCACCGAGCAGCCGGATGAAGCGCTTGCGCTGGTAGATCAGCGCTTGAGCGAGCACGGCCACCCCCACGGCGCCCAGTGCGACTCGCGCCTCCAGATGCCGGATGAACAGCAACGAGGCGGCGTTCACGGCGACGAGCCATGCGCCCCAGGCTCTCTGCACGGGACCAAACCGCACCAGGACGATCCCGAAGAGTTCGAACACTGACCGAAAGATTCCGATGTGCGCTGCGCTGGTCGTCATGGTGCCTGCCTGTCGTCACGGGGAGCCGCTAGACTAAATGGTCTAGACCAGATAGTCAACTGCGTGCCGGCGCGCTCGACGCGCCCGGCGCCCGCGGCGCCACCGGCTAGCGCAGCAGCCCGCGCCTCCTCATCCACTCCTGCGCCGGCTGGCGCCAGGCGGCGAGCCGCGCGATGAGCGGACGGTCGCGCACCAGCCGCCGCAGGTCGCCGCGCGTCACCATCACCACCGTCTCGCGGCGCGCGTAGGCATCCGCCATCTCCGAGATCTCGCGCGGCGAGAACGTCACGCGCATCGCGCGCTGGCGCTCGAGGGCGTCGGCGTAGGCGCGGTCGAGGAGCGCCTGGCGCTCGGCGGCGGCGGAGGCCTGCGCGGGCACGCGGTACTTGGAGGTCGTCTTCTCCACGAGCACGAAGTCGTCCTCGAGCGTGTAGCGCGTCCACAGGTTCCAGTCCTCGAGCTGGTCCATGTCCTCGGCGAAGCCGCCGTGGCGCTCGTAGAGGCCGCGGTGGAAGAGCACCGCCTGGATCGGCAGGTAGTTGTGGTGCCAGAGGGTGATGCGATCGAAGGGCTGGCGATGGCGCGTCACGTGCAACACTTCCTCGTAACCCTCGCGCGCGGCGTTGAACGCGGTGTGCGTCTCCCACGCGAGGCCGAAGGCGCCCGTCGCGCCGTGGCGCAGCACCGCGTCGACGAGGACCTCGACGTGGTCGGCGAAGAGCACGTCGTCGTCGTCGAGGAAGTTGAGCCACTCGCCGGTGGCTTCGGCGAGCGCGAGGTTCCCGGCGCGGGCGCGGCCGATGCGGTGGCCCGTCGCGCGGTAGCGGATGTCGAGCCGGTCGCGGAACGATTCGGCCACCGCGCGCGCGCGCTCCGGCCCGTCCTCGATCACGACGACCTCGAGGTTGCGGTAGGTCTGGTTCGCGCACGAGGCGAGCGCCTCGCGCAGGCGCTCCGGGCGGTCGACGGTGCGGATCAGGATCGAGGCGCGCGGCGCGGGGCGCGAAGGCTCGTCGCGCGCGGAGGCGAAGCGGTGGAAGGCGCCGTCGCGCCTTGTCTCGTAGCTCCAGCCGTTGAACTGCGGGTGGAAGCCGCGCGAGGCGCGCACGCGCGTGCGCG